>SLJY01000117.1 GCA_007134875.1 Desulfobacterales bacterium | reverse complement strand
GGGGTGAGAGTGTCTAAATGGAAATAAGAGCCGAAGAAATCAGCGAGATTATCAAGCAGCAGATTCAGGAGTTCGACAAGAAAGTCGAGTTGAGCGAAACCGGCATCGTCTTGTCGGCCGGCGATGGCATCGCCCGTGTTTACGGCCTGGAAAAAGTTCAGGCGCTGGAGCTCGTGGAGTTTTCCAACGGCGTCCTGGGCCTTGCCATGAACCTGGAAGAGGATAACGTCGGTGTTGCCATCATGGGTGATGACACCCATATCAAGGAGGGCGACATTGTCAAACGTACGGGTCGTATCGCCGAGGTTCCGGTGGGCGATGCTGTTCTGGGCAGGGTGCTTTCCGCAGTGGGCGAGCCGCTGGACGGGAAAGGGCCGGTTGAAGGAGCCGAATCCCGGCGTATAGAAATGGTGGCACCCGGCGTTATTGCCCGGAAATCCGTTCATGAACCCCTCTACACCGGCCTGAAAGCCATCGACGCCATGACGCCGGTCGGCCGGGGACAGCGGGAGCTCATCATCGGAGACCGCCAGATCGGAAAGACGGCCGTTGCCATCGATGCAATTCTTGCCCAGAAGGGTCACGACGTCTATTGTATCTATGTTGCGACGGGACAAAAGCGATCCACGGTCGCCCAGGTCGTATCGGTGCTCGAAAAACACGGTGCGATGGAATACACCACCGTAATCTCCGCTTCTGCTTCCGATCCCGCAACACTTCAGTATATTTCACCGTATGCCGGATGCGCCATCGGCGAGTATTTCCGGGATAACGGCAAGCACGCCCTGATTATCTACGACGACTTGTCCAAACAGGCGGTTGCCTATCGCCAGGTATCCCTTCTGATGCGCCGCCCCCCGGGCCGCGAGGCATTCCCTGGCGACATTTTCTACAATCACTCCCGGCTGCTGGAGCGCTCAGCAAAGCTTAATGACGAACTTGGGGCGGGATCCCTTACCGCACTGCCGATCATTGAAACCCAGGCGGGCGACGTTTCCGCATACATTCCGACCAACGTGATTTCCATTACCGACGGCCAGATTTACCTTGAACCGGGTCTTTTCTTTGCCGGTGTCCGTCCGGCCATCAACGTGGGTCTGTCCGTTTCCCGCGTCGGCGGTGCCGCCCAGGAAAAAGCGATGAAGCAGGTTGCAGGTACCCTCCGCCTGGACCTTGCCCAGTATCGAGAGCTGGAATCCTTTGCCGCATTCGGATCCGATCTAGACGCTTCAACCCAGAAGCAGCTTATTCGCGGCGAGCGCCTTGTTGAGATCCTCAAGCAGCCCCAGTACCAGCCGTTGCCGCTCGAAAAGCAGGTCGCCATTATTTATGCCGGAACCAAGGGATACCTTGACAACCTCTCAACCAATGTCCTTGCAAAATACGAGTCCGGATTGTATCAGTTCATCGATTCCAGATATCCGGAAATTTTCTCGGAAATCGCCGAGAAAAAGGCGATCGACGACGATCTGGATGCCAAGTTGCAGAAGGCTATGACGGAATACGGTGACGAGTTCAAGGATACCATTAGCTAACTTGGTTAGCTATACGGTTTCCGGATGACTCCAATTATGATCAAGCTTACAAAGCGAGTGGATATATGGCATCGTTAAAAGAAATCAAATCCAAAATCTCTGGTGTTAAAAAGACCAAGCAGATTACCCGGGCCATGAACATGGTAGCCGCGTCTAAACTGCGGGGCGCCCAGGGTGCGATGAATGCTTTCCGGCCGTATGCGGAAAAGTTTGCAGAAGTTCTCGGCAACATTGCGGACAAGTCTGCCGATGAAACAAGCCCGTTGCTGATTCCGAGGGAAGAAGTAAAAAACGTTCATGTTGTTATGCTGACTTCGGATCGGGGGCTGTGCGGCGGCTTTAACACGGCCCTCATCGACAAGACCGAGGAATTCGTCGAAGAGCTTAAAAACCGTGAAGTTGACGTACCCATCACCAACTTCGGTAAAAAAGGAAGAGACTGGGCCAGAAAGGAAAAGCTCAATATCGTCGACCAGTACCTGGATATCGTCGGGGCGAAATTCGGTTTCGCCGTTGCCTCCTCCTTCGGCCAGAAACTGATCGATGGTTTCCTTGAAGGTGACTACGACGAGGTACACATCGTCTACTCTGAATTTCGCAGTATGGCCAACCAGATTCCGGTCGTCAAGCAGCTTCTGCCCATCACGGCCATTGCACCGGCCGAAGACGTCAAAGAAAAACCGGTTGAACCTGAAAGCAACCGGTATCTTCCGGAACACATCTGCGAGCCGTCCGCCGATGCGCTGTTGAACACCATGCTTCCGAAAAGCATTTACATACAAATCTATCATGCACTTCTCGAAACATCAACTAGCGAACACGCAGCACGCATGCGGGCGATGGATAACGCGACCAAGGCATGTGACGACATGATCGACAGCCTTACCCTTACCTTCAACAAGGCAAGGCAGCAGTCCATCACGATGGAATTGATGGATATTGTCGGCGGCGCCGAGGCCTTGAGGGGATAATTCACCAGGATCAAATTCCGTGTTTAAAAATAGGAGGTTCTATTCATGGCAGAAAATATCGGTAAAATAACACAGGTAATGGGGCCTGTGGTTGACGTCGAATTCGAGCAGGGTAACCTGCCGGAGATCAAAACCGCACTGCTGATCTCAAACCCGACGATCAACGACGAAGAAGACAACTTGGTTGTTGAGACTGCGCAGCATCTTGGCGACAACGTGGTGCGAACCATCGCAATGGACGTTACCGACGGCTTGGTACGCGGCATGCCAGTCAAAGATACTGGAAACCCGATCATGGTTCCCGTCGGACACGCTGCTCTTGGCAGGATTTTGAACGTTGTCGGCAAGCCGGTGGACGGTTTGGGCGATGTTTCACAGGATGTTCTCTCTCCCATTCACAGACCCGCGCCAAGCCTGACGGATCAGGACGTTTCCGTGCAGGTTCTTGAGACCGGCGTTAAGGTTATCGATCTTCTCGTCCCCTTTCCCCGGGGCGGCAAGATGGGGCTGTTCGGCGGTGCAGGCGTCGGCAAAACCGTCATCATGATGGAGATGATCAACAACATCGCCATGCATCACGGCGGTATCTCCGTGTTTGCCGGAGTTGGTGAGCGAACACGCGAAGGAAACGACCTCTACCACGAGATGAAGGACTCCGGGGTTCTCCCCAAAGCCGCTCTCGTATACGGCCAGATGACTGAACCGCCGGGAGCACGTGCCCGGGTTGCCCTGACAGCGCTTACCAGTGCCGAGTACTTCCGGGATGAAGAAGGCCAGGACGTGCTTCTTTTTGTTGATAACATTTTCCGCTTTACCCAGGCCGGCCAGGAAGTTTCATCGCTTCTCGGACGTATGCCTTCCGCGGTTGGTTACCAGCCGACGCTCGCTGTTGAACTCGGCGACCTCCAGGAGCGGATCACCTCAACCCATCAGGGATCCATTACCGCCGTGCAGTGCGTGTACGTGCCTGCGGACGACCTCACCGACCCCGCACCGGCAACAACTTTTGCGCACCTTGACGGAACGGTTGTTCTTTCCCGGCAGATTGCGGAGCTCGGCATCTACCCCGCGGTCGACCCGCTCGACTCCACCTCCCGCATTCTCGACGCCAACTTTATCGGCGAGGAGCATTACGCGGTGGCTCGCGAAGTCCAGATGGTTCTGCAGCGCTACAAGGATCTTCAGGACATCATCGCCATTCTGGGTATGGAAGAGCTTTCCGACGAAGACAAGGTTACGGTTTCCAGGGCCAGAAAGATTCAGCGATTTCTGTCGCAGCCTTTCCACGTTGCTGAAACCTTTACCGGTCTGGCCGGTGCCTTCGTGAAGATTGACGATACCATCCGCGGGTTCAAGGAAATCTGTGACGGAAAACATGACGATCTGCCTGAGCAGGCGTTCTATCTGGTGGGCACCATAGACGAAGCGGTTGAAAAAGCACAGAAAATGGCGGCATAATATCGCGGGAGATGGAATATGACTGAAAAGATAATACGACTGGAAATCGTCACACCCGAAAGGTACGTGGTCGACCAGGATGTCAAGATCGTCATGGCCCCCGGCACGTTAGGCGAATTCGGTATTTTGCCCAACCATACACCGTTTCTCAGCTCGCTGGAGGTTGGAGGAAAGGTTCATTTCCGGGACCTCAAGGACAACGAGCACGTCGTGTTTATAAGCGGTGGTTTTTCCGAAGCGCTTCCGGATAAAGTGACCATTTTGGCGGAAACCGCCGAGGTCCATGAAAAAATTGACATTGACCGTGCCCGGGCGGCATACGAGCGCGCCCGTGAACGGCTTTCCTCCTCCGACGATACGGTTGACAAAGATCGTGCAAGGTTAGCCCTTGAGCGGGCCGAGGCACGCATCCGGCTTGCCACCAACAAAACGGATTGATCCCAAATCGGCGCGATTCCGGAACCCCGACGCTTTCATACGCTTGATTTACGCAAACCAGGGAAGGGCAAATCATTTGATTTGCCCTTCCCTGGTTTGCAGGGGTGCGTGTCACGGGTCGCTGCGCTTGTCGAACGGTATAATTTTAACGGCTTCGTAAAGAGTCCAGTATCTGCGTTACGCGCGATTTCTCAGAATTTGCGGCTTACGCCCTGTAAACATAGACGTACGCCAAGCACTCTGTATTCTTCGAAATCGCGCAAACCGTGATCTTGAACTTTTTGCAAAGCCGTCAGATCGAGACTTTTTCGAGTGCATCAATTTTAGTGGAAAGCAATAAATGAAGATTAAAACAGCTGTCATCATTCTTGCAGCCGGCAAGGGAACGCGAATGGGATCTGATAAGGCGAAGGTTCTTCACCCCATTGAAGGAAAAGAGATGATCCGGTTCGTTGTGGATGAGGCGGTCCGGGTGGCCGGGGCCAATGTTATCGTCGTGGTTGGGACCCAGGCGGAAAAGGTCAGAGAAGTGGTGTCACGAAGTCATCCCGGCCTTCGCTTCGCCCTCCAGGAAAAGCAATTGGGTACAGGGCATGCCGTTTCCTGCGCCGTTCCGGAACTTCCCGGCAATGCGGAACATGTATTAATCCTGTGCGGCGATGTTCCTTTCATACGGGCTTCAACCCTCACGGAGCTGGTTAAATCCCATATCCGGTCGAAAAATCTCATAACCGTTCTCGGAGCAGAGGTGGACCAGCCGTATGGCTATGGCCGCCTTGTGACCGATGAAAACAACCGGATTCGAGCTATTGTCGAGGAGGCAGATGCTACAGAAAGCGAACGGAAAATCCGTTTGATCAACTCCGGTATTTACTGTGTTAATCGCTTTTCGCTCAAATCCCTTCTCGATAGGATCCGCCCCGACAATGCGCAAAAGGAAATGTATTTGACGGATATTGTCGGCATCGCCGCAGGCGAAGGGGCCAGGATCGGCATGACGGTATGCACCAACAACCATGAGGTATTGGGGATCAATACCCCCGCGGATCTCCTGAAGGCCTGTGCAGTCAACGCATCCAATGAAAACCCTTGACTTTGAACGTTTTGAACCTTATAAACGTAGATAGAGGTGAAAAAGTGGATACAAATGAAGTGATGCGCCAGTTTGATCTGCTGGAAGACAAAATTGAGCAGCTAATCGAGCAGAACAAATCCCTTACAAAGGACAATTTTGAGCTCAAGCAAAAAAAATCGGATCTCGAAGCTGTCCTTGAAGAAAAAACGGAAGCGGAAAACAACTTTTCACAACAAAAGACATTGATACGCTCCAAAATTGATCATATGCTGGAACGGCTCAATCAGGCATCTGAACAGTCAGGCAACGAATGAGCAGCACCAAAAAGGACGGGAATGGCTTTTCCCCTGATTCGGAAAAACACGGTGATTAACACGTGAACAATACGATGGATACGATCATTACCATAGAACTGCTTGATGAGCAGTTCAAGTTCAAGGCCGATGAAAAAAGCACGGTCAATCCCGAGGATATCGCTCAGTATCTCATCGAAGAGGTCCGACAGGTTGAGGCCCGGTTCCCGGCATACGCCCGAAAGACCAATAAACTTGCTATCCTGGTGACCGCGGCGCTCAATATTGCCAAGCAGAACGCTGAAATGAATAATCGACACCATCATTTTCTAAACGATGTTGCCGTGCGCACAGAGAAACTTCAACGCCTGATTGCCGCATCAACATAAAAACAAAACAGAGCATTCAATGTCTGCCGCCTTAAAATTTCTTACGGCGGCTCGTTCAAAAGAGCATATTTTGCAAGTAAAGGATGACAGAATACAGTGTGCCCTGCCATGTGCGTGATTGAAAGGTGCCCTTTGATCCAACACGCATATAAACGGGAGCCTTCACTGGCTTTGGTGAGCATGTTCCGCGTGTACGGAAAAGCCTGAAGAAGTCATAAGGCGCCCACCTGAACGAGCCCGGTTCAAGGCTCATTCAACACGGCATGGCGGGGTTCCTTTCGGATTCATTCTGACACCCGTTGCCTGTGCAAGTCAGCTTTCCTGCTTTCCAGCATCGCTTTTCCCTGCTATCTTTCATTTTTCTCCTTTTAAACGAGTCATTTGACAGCGGCGAAACACCTGCTATGGCATTCAATGCCCGTTTTCGCCTTCCCAATTCTATTACGGCCGATTCTATACCGTTTTGGCCGACCCGCGAGGTTTAAAATGAATGGAACATATATATTAATACTGATTGTAGGGGCTGCGCTGGGATTTGCGGCCTCTTACCTACTGCGGGAGAAAATTGCCCGTCAGAAAATTCATGATGCCGAGGAAAAGGCCAGAATGATCACCGATACCGCCGAGCAAAAGGCGGATTCGCTGATCAAGGAAGCACAGCTGGAAGCCAAGGATCGTCTTTTCAAGATGAAAAACGATTTCGATGCGGAAACCGCAAGCACCAAAAACGAACTGCGGGCGCTCGAAAAACGCCTGATTGCAAAAGAAGAAAATATTGATAAAAAGCATGAGCAGGTCGAAAGTCAGGCAAAAGAAAATGCCCGCGTGGAACGGGAGCTTCAAAGCCGGGCTTCCGAAATTTCCGAAAGCGAAAAGAAATACCAGCAACTCATTGAAGAACAGCAGCACCAGTTGGAGGTTATCTCAGGCATGACGACCGAGGCCGCCAAGGAACTGCTCATGCAGTCGATTGAAAACGAGGCCCGTCATGACAGCGCAAAGACCGTCAAGCGGATTATTGCGGAGGCCAAAGAAGATGCCGACAAGGAAGCCAAAAAGATCATTGCCACAGCCATACAGCGATATGCCGGCGACTTCGTGGCCGAGCGTACCGTGTCGGTGGTTCAGCTTCCCGATGATGAGATGAAAGGTCGGATTATCGGCAGGGAAGGACGGAACATCCGTGCTCTTGAGGCCGCTACCGGCATCGATCTGATTATCGATGATACGCCGGAAGCAGTCATCCTTTCCGGATTCAACCCGGTCCGCAGGGAAGTCGCCCGGCTTTCCCTGCTTCGCCTTATAGAGGACGGACGCATCCATCCCGCACGGATTGAAGATGTTGTGAAAAAGGTTGATCAGGAGGTGGATCAGGCCATCAAGGAGGCCGGCAACCAGGCTGCATTCGATCTTGGCGTACACGGCATCAGCAATGAGCTGGTTAAGTATTTAGGGCGGCTTAAATTCCGCACAAGCTATGCCCAGAATGTCCTTCAGCATTCAATCGAGGTGGGATTTCTATGCGGAGCGATGGCTGCGGAATTAGGCCTCAACATCAAGCTGGCCAAGCGAATGGGGCTTCTCCACGACATCGGAAAAGCCATCGACCACGAAGTCGATGGGTCTCACGCTGAAATCGGGGCACGGATAGCCAAAAAACACGGAGAATCCCCGAAGGTCGTCCATTCCATAGCGGCCCACCACGAAGATATTCCGCCGGAAACGGTTTATGACGTACTCGTTCAGGCCGCGGACAGCCTTTCCGGTGCACGCCCCGGCGCAAGGAAAGAACTGCTTGAAAATTACATTAAACGCCTTGAGGATCTCGAAGGGATCGCAAGGGAGTTCAAAGGCGTGGCCAATGCCTTCGCGATTCAGGCCGGACGTGAACTTCGGGTGATCGTTGACGGCGGGAAAATTACCGATGACGAGTCGGTCCTTATGAGCAAGGACATTGTAAAAAAAATTGAAGAAACGCTAACATTTCCAGGACAGATCCGGGTGATGGTTATACGGGAAACCCGGGCCGTGGAATACGCCAATAAGTGATGGCTGATAGGGGGCTTTTTCAGAAGTCGTCAGATCGCGACTTTTTACGAGTGCACCATCATTTACCACGGACATCGTAACCTCACAATCCGAAAGCTACTGCTATGAATATTATAGACATCTTTGCCAGGCGAGGGTTTATTGAGGCGACAACCCATGATGAAGCGCTTCGCCGTCATGTGGCCGACGACGGGCCTGTTACCTGTTATATCGGATTTGATCCAACCGCTTCGAGTCTTCATGTGGGCCATTTGGTACCGATCATGTCCCTTGCGCACATGCAGCGAAACGGTCATCGACCCATCGCCCTTGTTGGCGGCGGAACCGGCCTTGTGGGGGATCCGAGTGGCAGAACCGAAATGCGCCAGATGCTGACACTGGAACAGGTAGGTGAAAATGCCCGGGGCATCAAGGAACAGCTCCAAAAGTTTATCGATTTTGGCGACAATGGCGGGGCTGTCCTCATGAATAATGCTGATTGGCTCGTAGATCTGAAATATATTGAATTTTTGAGAGATATCGGCCGCCATTTTTCTGTGAACCGGATGATCAAGTCCGAAGGATACAGGGTTCGGCTCGGATCCGACGAAGGACTTAATTTTGTCGAATTCAATTACATGCTTCTTCAGGCCTACGACTTTCTTAAGCTCTATGATCGGATGGGCTGCCGCATCCAGATGGGAGGCAGTGACCAGTGGGGAAATATCGTCGCCGGCATCGACCTGGTTCGGCGGATGCGCCGGGTTGAGTCCTATGGAATCACCTTTCCCCTGGTGACCACTTCATCGGGAGCTAAAATGGGTAAAACCGCTCAAGGTGCTGTATGGCTCGATGCAGAAAGGACATCGCCATACGATTATTTTCAGTTCTGGATCAATACCGACGATGGCGATGCCATGCGATTCTTGTCATTGTTTACCTTTCTGCCCATCGATGAAGTGGAAAAAACCGGAAAACTCGACGGTCCGGACATCAATTCCGCCAAAGCGGTATTGGCATTTGAAGCCACCCGACTGGCCCACGGTGAAGAGGAAGCCGCCAAGGCCTACCGGGCTGCCGCCGGCATGTTCGGCCTGCGGCCTGTGCCTGCCGACCTGCTTCCGTCTTCCACCTTACCTCGCGGGAAAGAAGTATCCGACGATGCGTCGGTTCCGGCCGTACACATGCATCGCTCCGATTTAGAGGCTGGAATACCGGTGTTTAAGCTCTATCATAACGTGGGACTGGTTGATTCCGGAAGCGCCGCCCGTCGTCTTATTTCCCAGGGGGGAGCCTATATTAACGGGAAACGTGTTGATTCGGATAGTTATGTAGTAAGCTATGATGACATTGAAGACGGGGAGATCGTTCTCCGGGCGGGCAAGAAAAAGTTTTTCAAAATTAAGGTCAATGCGTAATTTTTTTGTTTACAAATAAAAGCTCCTGGGTTACATATACTACTTCATTGAACGGGAAAACTTGTTAAAGCGGATCAGCTAATGACGCTGCAACATCGGAATCAAAGTCTCGGCTGAACCGTTTTTTATTTTTACACGTTGATACCAAACCCTTTATCGGAAGCGAAGCAGACGCGAGCCAGTCTGGAGCATAAAAACAATTGCTGAAAAACGAGCAAAAATCTCTTGACTGTAAATCTGTTGGGCTTATAATTAGGGTTACCTTCCAATGAAACGGGTCGCATCGGAACCCGCCATCAATCCGATGATTCTTGATCTTTGAAAACTAAATAGTGGCAAATAAGCGGGCCGGGAAGAGATATGTTATTACGTAAGTAATAGAGATATAGTTGATTTAAGTGGAGAGTTTGATCCTGGCTCAGAATGAACGC
>SLJY01000222.1 GCA_007134875.1 Desulfobacterales bacterium | reverse complement strand
TTGCCGCAGCCCATGGGATGTGCTGACGAAGGAAGCGCATCATGTGCCCGGATTATCACGCGCGCTATTTGCTACACCAACAAAGCCTATAAATTGACGCATTTTGGAGGGTCGTGCGATTGTCCTCGAGCAACATTGGGAGGGGCAGCGCCAGCTCGAGGCGAAGATAAGCCAGGCACCCTGAGTGTTTGAGCGGGGCCGGAGGCGAAGCGAGTTTTCAGGGTGCGGCTTATCAAGCCGTAGAAGCTGGCAGCGGCCACTCACAGTTGCGAGAGGGTAATCGCACGACCCTCTAAAATGATCCGATGGGTTTTTGGTGAAAAATGGCGATACAACTGTCTGCTTCCAAGGTAGGTATTAAACGGGAACAATCTGAGAGCAAGAATGACAACACCGGAAAAAGTCTCAGACGGCTTTGACAAAAGGCCAAGATCAAGGCGCGTGTAATCACGAAGAATGCAGCGTACTTGGTTGTACGTGAAATTCTGAGGGATTGCGCCGGGCGCAGAGATTGGGCTTTTTACGAAGCCGTCAACATTGGGAGGGGGCGTGCCAGCTTGGGGCGAAGATAAGCCAGGCACATTGGATGTCTGAGCGATGCCGAATCCGGGCCGTTGCTGTTTTTATCCTTGTCAAAGCGACCTTTACTGCCTATAGTAATTGGTAACATACGGTTTGTCCGGGGGGAGTTGACCGGGCGAAGCGGATGAAAACCGGAGAACGAGGAAGAGATGAAACAATTTGGCTGGATGGGTAAAATCGCAGCCGCAGTGGTGGTTGTTGTCATGATTCTGGGCAGCATGGGGTGCGCCCGCAGGACCGTCGACCGGCTCGACGACGATACGGTGGTCGATCTTTCGGGACGCTGGAACGATACAGATTCCCGGCTGGTTTCCGAAGAAATGATCCAGGATGCGCTGGGGCGGCCGTGGCTCACTACCTACGAGGCGAAAAACGACGGATCGCCCACAGTGATCGTGGGCAGCGTCCGGAATCGAAGCCATGAACACATCAGCGTGGAGACGTTTACAAAGGATCTCGAACGGGCATTGCTCAATTCCGGGCGCGTGCAGTTCGTGGCATCCGCCGGGGAACGCGGCGAGATACGGGAAGAACGGCAGGACCAGGCGGAACACGCGGCGCCGGAAACCATCCGGCCGGATTTCCGGGAAATCGGCGCGGAGTTTATGCTGACCGGTTCCATCAATTCGATTCAGGACAGCTACCGGGGAAGGGAAGTGGTCATGTACCAGGTGAATCTGGAGCTAATCGAGATCGAATCCCACCGGAAAGTCTGGATCGGTGAAAAAAAGATCCGGAAATTCATCCAGCAGCGCCGTTTTGGACTTTAGCCCAGGCAGCCTGATCGGGACGAAATCATGATGGGTAGGGCAAGCCGGTGGACAGCCATTGCGCTTGGTTTGATTCTGCTTGCCGGCTGTGCCGCGGGGCCGGATTATCGGTATATCGACAGGCAGCTATCGGCCGGCCACTGCGAAGGCGCCACCGAATACATAGACGACCGGCGCAGCGGGTACGGTAGAAACCAGCGTTTGCTTTTTCACATGGATGCCGGGATGATCCACCTGCGGTGCGGCAATTATACGTCCGCCACGGATCATTTTCGACAGGCCGAAGACATTGCCCGGGATCTCTGGACCATCAGCCTCAGCCGGGAAGCTGCGTCGTTTTTGATTAACGACTATACCCGGCCGTATGCCGGCGAGGATTTCGAGCGGGCCATGATTCATCTCATGGCGGCTTTCGGGTATATCGGTATGGATGACCACGAGGCGGCGCTTGTTGAATTTCGTCGGCTCGATACCCTGCTCACGGGCCTGAATGACCGCTACGGGGAAAAGAATGTTTACCGGGAGGACGCCTTTGCGCGGTACATGAGCGGTATCCTTTTCGAGGCCGAAGGATACGAGGATGATGCCTTCATCGCGTACCGAGGGGCGTACGCGGTATACAAGGACTACGAAAAACAGTACGGCACCTCCGCCCCGCCGGAACTGGCCAGGGATGTATGCCGTCTGGCTGCGCAGGTTGACCGGAAGGACGATGCCAGGGAAATCGGTATCGATTGCGCCGATGTAAAAGGCGACGGGCCGACCGCTTACAAGGATTACGGTAGCGTTGTATTTATCGGCTTTCGAGGGTCGGCGCCGCGAAAAGCCGAAGACGGCCTCATCGTTCCCACGAGCGCCGGGCCGGTGAAAATCGCTTTTCCGCGATACGTGGTTTCACGGCCGCCTCCCCTGAGGGGGTCTTTCATCCTGGAACAGAAAGGGGATGACGGCGAAAGCATTGCGGCCGATCCCCGGCTTGCCCAGAGTCTCAGCCGGATCGCCGTGAAAAACCTGGAAGACCGGCGGGCGAGGGTCATAGCCCGCACGGCGACCCGGACCGCTGCAAAGCAGGTGACCATCGATCGGATCGCCCGGGAGGCGGAAAGCGACAGCCTACGGATCTTGTTGAACCTTGCAAACCTTTTCGTGGAAAGGGCTGATACGAGAAGCTGGCGTACGCTGCCGGG
>SLJY01000025.1 GCA_007134875.1 Desulfobacterales bacterium | reverse complement strand
TCTTTCCGGATGATATCAATGGTCCGGTCATAGAGCATCTTGTCCTTGTGCAAAAGAAGATGCGTCTCCAGGATGTAGGTGTTTTCGCGGAGTTCTTCCGGCACGTCTGCGATAATGGCGCTCAACTCGTCGCGCGCGTTTTTGACGGCGCTTTTGAATCGGCTGACTTCCGATTCGGTCTCGTGCTGGCCCACGAAATATCGCTCGATCACATCGACGCCTTCCCGGTCCACCAGATAGGCCTTGCCGATACAGATGCCGGGCGAACCGCTGATTCCTGAAAGCGTGAATTCGCCCGATACTTCGGATTCCCGGTTATTCATCAAATCCCTTTTCAAAAAGTGAGCGGATTTTTCTGAGTATCTCAATATCCGATTTGCTTTCCGCCTCCAGCGTAATACGCGCCCCGTTGGTGCATGCAAGGGAAAGGATGTCGATGATGCTGGAGGCATCCACGGTTTCGTCGTCCATGGTCAGCCATATGTCCCCATCGGCTTTCATCGCCAGTTTTGCGATCATTGCCGCCGGCCGCGCATGCAGACCCAAGGGGTTGGAAACGATTACGTCCGTTTTGAGTTCTTCGCTCAACACATTAATATAATTATAAATTTATAATATTAAAATTAAAAATTATACCACACGATAAATCCTAATGTCAACTAAATCATTGACACCAATGTCTTCTGCTGCTATTGCCGGAGTCTTAAGTATGAAGCACAACTTTTTGAAATCATATTCGATCAAAATTTTTTAGAACTATATGTTTTCCCATGGTCAAGCAAACACGAAGCCCGGGATGAATAGAATGGAAAAACAGTATGTGGTCGAGGATATCCGGTTGAGCGAGTCATGGCGCCTGTTCAAAATACTGGGTGAATTTGTCGAGGGGGTCGAAAAGCTCCATGATTTAGGCCCTGCTGTAAGCATTTTCGGTTCCGCCCGTATTCAGGAGGACAGCCCCTATTATCACGCCGCGGTCGATTTGGCGCGGCGTCTGGCCGAAAACGGTTTCGGGGTGATTACGGGGGGCGGCGGCGGCGTCATGGAAGCCGCCAACCGAGGCGCTGCGGAAAAAAACGGCGATTCCGTCGGGCTGAACATCATACTCCCCCATGAGCAGGTTCCCAATCCGTATGCCAACATCCAGATCGAGTTCGATTATTTTTTCGTCCGAAAAGTGATGTTTATCAAGTACGCATGCGCATACGTGATCATGCCGGGCGGATTCGGCACCCTCGATGAATTCTTCGAGGCGGTAACCCTCATCCAGACGGACCGCATCAAGCCCCTGCCGGTTGTGCTCTTCGGCACCGAATACTGGGCCGGTCTCATGGAGTGGATCCGGGAGAGGCTTCTTGAAAACAAGATGATTTCTCCGCAGGATCTCGATATCATCTTCATGACCGACGACCCGGATGAAATCGTGCATATCGTCAAGCGGGCAACCGGCATGTAGCGTGTAATCGGACGAAAACCTATGTTTTTACGGTGCGTTCTGCGGGCCGTGATCGCCCCCGGTTTTTATACATGCACCTTGAATCTGGGTGCAGACTGCCTGCTATATTAATCGCCCTTTCCGATGTGTCAAATTCTTACAAAAGCGATTATCGTGAAAAGCCATCACAGACGATATATTCAAAGCGCGGCAACCATGGGGCAGGTGGCCCCGGAAAGCGTCGATTTGGTGATGACATCGCCGCCATATCCCATGGTGGCCATGTGGGATGAATGCTTTTCCCGCCAGGACCGCTCCGTTCGTTCGGCCCTGAAGGACGGAGAGGGCTGGAAAGCATTCGAGCGCATGCATCTGCTGCTCGATGCCGTATGGGACGAGGTTTGTCGGGTACTCGCACCGGGCCGCTTTGTCTGCATCAACATCGGGGATGCCGTGCGGCAGACCGGCGGCGAATTCGGTCTGTTTCCCAACCATACCCGTATCATCCAGGCAATGACCCTGCGCGGCATGACGCCCCTTCCGTGCATCATTTGGCGCAAGCAGACAAACGCCCCCAACAAGTTCATGGGCTCGGGCATGCTTCCGGCGGGCGCATACGTGACTTTGGAGCATGAATACATCTTGATTTTCCGGAAGGGCGGAAAACGGGCGTTTCCAACGGGGACCGACCGCCTGGCACGCCGTGAGAGCGCGGTTTTCTGGGAAGAAAGGAACAACTGGTTCTCGGATGTCTGGTTCGATCTCAAAGGAGCGCGTCAGGATCTCGCCGGAAACAGCGCCCGTAAGCGAAGCGGCGCTTACCCGTTCGAGCTTGCCTACCGCCTGATCAACATGTACTCGATTGCAGGCGATATCGTGCTTGACCCGTTCGCGGGCACCGGTACCACCGTGCTGGCGTCTATGGTGAGCGGCCGCAGCAGCACGGCCTTCGAGATCGAAGCGGATTTCGAATCGATTCTGCCGGAAGGCCGAACCCATGCCGAAGAGATTGTCCGCTTTGCAAACCGCCGTATCCGGGAGCGCATCGATGCACACCTTTCATTTATCGAAGAAAGAATCCGCGCCGGCAAGCATCCAAAATATATAAACAACATTTACGGATTCCCGGTGGTGACACGGCAGGAGGCGGATCTGTTTTTCCGGCTGCTTGCCGATGTCCGGCAGGAGCCGGAGGGGTGTACGGTGTACTACTCGGATTTACCACGTTCCGGAATCGACGGGGGGGTGTTGACTGCAAAAGCCCCCCAACAAATGCGTCTCCCCCCGGCCGGAAAAAGAAGTACAAAAAACTGACGCCAAATGTCGTGCTCCGCTTCCACTTTCCGGTAGCGGATGGCTATATTTATTCCAATTTCAGTTTAAGTTATCGCTACATCAATATTGACGGCTTTGTAAAAGTCCGATATCTGCGTTACGCGCGATTTCGCAGAATTTGCGGCTTACGCCTTGTAAACATACACGTACGCCAACTACTCTGCATTCTTCGAAATCGCGCAAGCCTTGATCTTGAACTTTTTACAAAGCCGTCAGATCGAGGCTTTTTACGAGTCCATCAATGTTGGGTCTCCTTCAAAGTCCGTGAGGAACGAAACGCATATGCAGGCAGACAATGTTTCAGGAAAATACGGCCTGTCTCCGGGGTCCTTGGTCTACATCGGGAACAAGCATGCCCATGAACCTGTTACGATCAGCCTCATCGACTATAGCGCGGATCATCTGGCCGAGAAGTCGGACATTTCGCTTGAGGCATGCGAGGCGTGTATTCGCAGTCAATCCGTTACATGGATTAATATCACCGGCATACACAACCCCGAAATCATTGAGCGGATCGGGCTTGCATTTCATTTGCATCCCCTGTTGCTTGAAGATGTGCTTAACACCGGCGGTCGCCCCAAGCTGGACGATTATGAGGATTACCTTTTCATCGTTCTCAAGATGATCGATCGTAGGGGGAGTGCAGGCGCCATCGAACATGAGCACGTCTGCCTGATCGTAAGGGAGGGATTGGTTATTTCGTTCCAGGAGCATGCGGGCGATGTTTTCGGACCCGTGCGCCAGCGGATCCGGAAGGGGAAGGGCCGGATTCGAAAATCCGGTTCCGATTACCTGGCCTATGCATTGATTGATATGATCGTCGATCATTATTTTCTCGTTCTCGAAGGGTTCGGGGATCAGATCGACACAATCCAGGACACGGTGCTTTCCAGCCCGGAGCCTTTGGTGCTCGATACCGTTCACAGCCTTCGGCGCCAACTGATCTATGTCCGCAAGTCGGTCTGGCCCGTCAGGGAGATTGTCGCGTCCCTGCTCCGGGGGGAGTCGCCGCTGATATCCCGCGAAACACAGCTTTATCTGCGCGATGTCTATGATCATACCGTACAGATTGTGGAAACCGTGGAAATGTTTCGGGAGGTACTGTCCAGCGCCCTGGATATCTACCTGTCGAGCGTGAACAACCGGATGAGCGAGGTAATGAAGGTTCTCACCGTGATTGCAACGATTTTCATCCCGCTTACATTCATCGCCGGCGTCTACGGTATGAATTTCGAGTACATGCCCGAGTTGGAATGGCGGTATGCCTATCCGGTGATCTGGGGCATATTCATATTTGCCGGGGGCAGCATGATTGCTTGGTTCCGGTTCAGGAAATGGTTGTAGGCCATCCGGTCCCGGGCCCGCCCCGGTTTCATTCGAATTTCAGTTTAGGTAGGAGATAGCCGGGGGTGATCGGATTACCGGCCCGGTCGCGTTGTTTTTCCTGTTTGCAGGGGGATTGCACGGTATGAATGAAATCGTCGGATTTTTCGAAGCAGTCCTTGCCGCTTGCCAGCGCTGGGTGGAGTTGAATACCGACCTGCGGGTGGCCGCTGCCGTCGTGCTTCTCGGCACCGGCCTTTTCTGCATGGAATGGATCGTTCGGCAGATTCAAAACCGGATCCACGAAAAAGAGGTGATCGACCGGTGGATCCATATTACGGAACTCTCCGTCCCTTTACGTCTTTTTCTTTTTGCGCTTCTGATCAAGGTGGCCCGGATTCCGCTGCATTTTCCGGAAGGAATGGATAGGGGCTTCGATGCGGTGGAAGGGCTGCTCATTGCCGTCGCAGTCATTGCGGCTGTCCTGAAGGTTATATCGATTGCCGACCGTGCAAGAAACGAAATGCCCGAGGATCTGCGGATTGCGCTTCCGGACAGGGCCTTTTCGTGGTTTCTCCACGTTCTGCGCCTTGCCGTGGTTGTCGGCGCAGTGATGGTTTATGCGTACGCCCAGCGGGATATTATGCCCGAATGGCTGATGGCCTATGCATGGTGGCGCTACGTGCTGATTCTGGGCGTCATACTGTTGATATTCCTTGCCAGTCAGGTAATCGGGCGTTTCCTGATGCACCTGACGTCCCATCTCGGGGACTCCGGGGAGAACCTGCGTCTGCGCCTGTTGCTGGCATCGGCGGTCTGGCCGGTGCGACTGCTGCTCCTCTCCGTGATCGTGTACGCGGCAAAGGAGATTCTCCAGCTTCCTGAGGCGGGAATGCAGGGAGCCGATATCCTGATCGGCGTCTTTGCAACGCTGGCCCTGTTTTTGTTCGTGTATAAACTCATCGCGTTGATGGAATACGAACTGGGACGCCTGGTGGCCCGCAACGATAACCTGCTGGATCAGAACTTCGTCCAGTTGATGCGTTTTCTGGCCCGTTTCATCGTTATCGTTATCGGCGCCATATATATCATCCGGGCGGTTTCGGGCAAGCCGCTGAGCGCGCTGCTTGCCGGTCTGGGCATCGGCGGCCTTGCAATTGCCCTTGCGGCCCAGGATACACTGAAAAATCTTTTCGGCAGCATTGTGATCATGATGGACAAGCCGTTTTCCATCGGCCAGCGGGTTGTGGTGGAAGGAACCGACGGGGTGGTAGAGGATATCGGTTTCCGATCCACCCGCGTTCGCACACTCACCGGTCACCTGGTGACCGTTCCCAATGAAAAAATGGCCAATTCCAAGATTGAGAATATCGGCTTGCGCCCGCATATCCGCAGGCTTGCCAATATCACCATCACCTATGACACACCGGTGCACAAGGTCAGAAGGGCCCTTGAGATCATCCGGGAGACCCTGGACAACCACGAGGGAATGCATCCGGATTTCCCGCCCCGGGCCGTTTTTAATGAATTCAACGATGCATCCTTGAATATCCTGATGATCTACTGGTATCATCCCAATGATTTCTGGGCTTACTGTCGGGTGACCGAAGAGATCAACCTGAAAATCATGGAGCGGTTCGAGGCTGAGGGAATCGAGTTCGCATTCCCGACGAGCACGACGTATCTGGCGCAGGATGATCGGCGTCCTCTACATATACGCGTTTCAGACGGTGATGTATCCGGCGATATCCCCAGGGATATCCCGGGCGGTATCCCTGACGGGGCGCAGCGGGGCGATGAACGGAACGGGCGTTAGCGCCATTGTTGATGCACGAGAAAAAAATCGTCAATGGCGACACTGGGAAAAACCGGGATTTTTTGTCGAGGGCATAGGATGTGCCGGCGAAGGAAGCGCATCGTTTAAATTCGGATCGCCGCCTTTTACGAACGTATCAAAATTTGAGCCTGGCACGGAAATCGGCTGAAAAGACAGCTTTCGTTCAGCCACTAATTAATCTACCGGAACAGATTAAGGAGGTTTGATAATGGAATGCATCAAGGAAAAAAACCTGGCCAACTGCAACTGTACCTATGAACCGTGCGACAGAAAGGGCAATTGCTGCGAATGCCTGCAATACCATCTGAAAAGCCGGCAGCTTCCGGCCTGCGTATTTCCTGCGGATGCCGAAGCCACGTATGATCGGTCTTTCAAGCACTTTGCCCGGCTGGTCCAGGAAGGGCGTGCATAGGGAAGGGCACGTGCAGGGGAAAACCGTTGCACGGAGACTTTCCGGTAAACCCGGGGCATACGGGGTACGACAGAGTGCCGGCCGCAAGCCGGCAGAGGGCTGGCCGGGTCCGAAGAGCCACAGGCCTTCCATTTTATGGTTGCAAGTATCCGGGGGAAGGCCTATATTTTCCATAAGCATGACATTCTGTTCTATATGATGCGGGGCAGCCCGCCAGCAAGTATAACCTGAACAAATCGGTTTAAATTTATAAATAATTGAATCGCCGATTTAAGGTGCAAGATGCCATGAAGGGCAGGTAGTATTATGCAAAGATATCGAAATATCCTGTTGGTTTATCCGGAAGTTCCGGGCAATACCTACTGGAGTTACAAGTATGCCCTGAAGTTTATCAATAAGAAAAGCGCCATGCCGCCGCTCGGGCTTGTAACAGTTGCTTCGCTTTTCCCCGAAGACTATGAACTGAAGCTGGTCGACCTCAACGTGACCCGCCTGGAAGACGAGGATATCGAGTGGGCCGATGCGGTATTCATTTCAGCCATGATCGTCCAGAAGGAATCCATGGAGTGTGTCGTGGCCCGGTGCCGTGGTTTCGGGAAGGCCATTGTTGCGGGAGGACCCTATATCACAAACAGCCACGAGGAAATCGAAGGCGTGGATCATCTTCTGGCGGGGGAGGTGGATGCAACATTGACCGATTTTCTGGAGGATCTGCAAAATGGCACGGCCCCGCGTTTTTACCCTATGCCCGCCCATCCGGATATTTCCAGCCTGCCGACACCCCGTTTCGACCTGCTCGATATGGACGTCTACGGGTCCATGGCCGTCCAGTACTCGCGCGGATGCCCGTTCCACTGCGAGTTCTGCGACATCTGGACGGTGTATGGAAACCGTCCCCGGCTCAAGGCCGCTGAAACCCTTATCGCCGAGATCGATACGCTCTACCGCCTCGGGTGGGAAGGGGCCGTGTTCGTGGTGGATGACAATTTCATCGGCAACAAGCGGCGTGTAAAAAACGAGCTTCTGCCGGCGATGACCCGCTGGCAGGAAGCCCGCGGCTACCCGTTTCATTTTTTTACCGAGGCGTCCATCAACCTGGCCGACGACGAAGATCTGTTGAGCGGCATGCGTGAGGCCGGATTCAACGAAGTTTTTATCGGCATCGAGACCCCCTCGAAGGAGGGGCTGGCGGAAACCGGAAAGACCCAGAACCTGAAAACCGACATGGCGGCGTCGGTTCGGACCATTCAGCGCCACGGGATCGAGGTGCTGGCCGGGTTCATCATCGGATTCGACAACGATCCGCCGGATATCTTCGACCAGCAGATCGAGTTCATACAGAAAAACGGGATTCCAAAGGCGATGATCGGGCTGCTGACGGCGCTTCCGGGTACCCGCCTCTCCGAGCGCCTGAAAAGCGAAAACCGCCTTTTGGCAGCCCCGGGCGGCAATAATACCCACGCCATGACCACCAATTTCGTCACGCGCATGGACCCGGAAACGATTCGGGAGGGGTACAAGAAAATCCTCGACCGCCTCTACGACCCGCGGATGAAAAATTATTTCGCCCGGTGCACCCAGCTTCTGGATACTATCGAGTACCGGGATCTGTTTCAGCGGAAAATCCGTTTCAAGGAGATAAAGACCTTCTTCAAATCGATCTTTCGACAGCCTTTTACCCCCTATGGCTATCAATACGTCCGGTATGTGCTCTGTAACCTGTTCAGAAACCGGGATCTGTTCGCAGAAGCGATTACGCTTTCCGTGTGCGGGCACCATTTCCACAAAATTACCCGCCAGGCGCTGAAAAAGGATAAAGTCGAATCGATGATCGATGAAAAAGGCCAGCATTTCACCGAACTGGTCAACCGGTATGCCCACGCGCTGGAGCGCAATTCGGACAAGAAGCTCAAGTACATCGGCCGGCTCTGGAAAAAACGGCTTCGGATGCTCCGGCAGATGCAGACAAAAATGAACCGGTTGAACCGGGAGTTCCGGGCGGATCTGAACATTAAATACGTGGAAGTATCCCGCCAGATGCGGGATCAGATGGCCAGCCTGGAGGCTGTGGCATTCATGAAGGACAGCGCGCAGCAGTGATGCGCGTTTCCGGTCTGCTATGCAGGCCGTCACCACCGTTATGGCCGTTGGGAAAGGGGCTGTCATGCAATGGGACGGACACTATAGATCGAGGGGAACGAAAAACCGGCCTGCGTCGCCGAAGCGCTTAAAGTGTATTTTTTTCAAGACCCCTGAGGGCCCTGCATCACTTCCCGCAGTCTGCCTGCAAGCGCCTCCCTGGAAAACGGCTTCTGGAGAAGGAAAACGTCTTTGTCGACCACGCCTTGGTGGGCGATGACGTTTGCCGTGTATCCGCTCATGAACAAACAGCGCATGCCGGGGCGCAGGATCCGGATGTGCTGCATGAGAATTTTGCCGTTCATTTTCGGCATGACCACGTCGGTCAATAGAATATCTATGGCGCCGGCATGGTTTCCGGCAATCCGGATGGCCTCGGTCGGCGTGGCGGCACTGAGCGCATTGTATCCGGGAAACGTTTATACCAGATCCGCCGTTGATATGGAATGCCAAATTGGTTTACGGGGTCAGGGGCCATAGCAGCGGCACCACGGCAACCAGAACGATCCAGACGACCAGGGTCAGGGGAATCCCGGTCTTCAGGTAATCCGCAAAGCTGTATCCGCCGGGGCCCATCACCATGAGTTTGGCGGGATGCGACAGGGGCGTTATAAAGCTTGCCGATGCGGCTAAAGACACCCCCATTAAAAGGCTGTGGGGGGATATGACCATGCTTTCGGCCGCGCCCAGGACCACTGGAATCATGAGCACCACGACTGCGGGGATGGGTATGACGCAGGTGGCCAGCATGGTAAGCGTTATCAGACCGGCAAGTATTCCTTCGGGACCGAAGCGTCCCGCCTGTTCCACTACCCACCCAGCGGCCAGCATGGCGGCCCCGGATTGTTCCATAGCGGCTCCCAGGGGCATCATGCCGGCAATGAGAAATACCGCCTTCCATTCGATTTGCCTGTAGGCTTCTTCCATGGTCAAGCAGCCGCCAAGAACCATGAAGGCCGCTCCCGTGACAGCCGCGATGTATATGGGCACCCACCCCATGACAGCGGTGAACACAAACGCGGCCAGGATCAGCAGGGAAATTTTCATTTTTTCCGTTCTGTACCGCTCTTGCGCGGTCCGGGCAAGAACCACGAAATCCGGCTCCCTGTTGAGCATGCGGAGGTTTTGGGTGGGGCCGAACAAAAGCAGGGCATCCCCGAAAAAGACCTTCATGTCCTGAAGGCGGCTTCTGAAGGTTTTCCCCCGGCGACGGATGGCAAGAACATTGAGGCCGTATTTTTCCCGAAAATTAAGATCCCGCAGGGTCATTTTCTCGATGGACGAACCGGGTGAAAGAATTGCCTCCACGAGTCCCGTATCGCCCGTGAGAAACGACCGGATATCCATGGGCGGCATGTTTTCATGGACCTCCAGGGTCGAAAGGGCAATAGCCGCAATCAGAAAATCCGGTTCCGCCGGAACGATGAGCCGGTCGTTGTCGCGGACAATCTCATCGTCTGAGGGCAGGATGATCGTTTCATTTCCCCGGATGATCGCCAAAACGGGGACGCCTGTCAACTCCGGCACCCGGGATTCACCAAGTGGGCTTCCGGAAGGAAACATTCCGGGGGTTATCGTCAGTTCGAACGGTTCTTCTCCCATGGAAAAATGGCTGATCAGTATCTGCTCATCGACTTTCCGGAACCCGGCCGGCAGATCGGCAGTCTGTCTTTCCCCGAGGCACTTCTTCCCGGCGGCGGTCAGGATGCGTTCATTGCCTTCCAAAAGTACGTCTCCGGCAAACCGCTTGACGACTTTGCCTTTTTTTCGTACCGCCACAATCGCCGCATCCTGTATGCCGGGCAGGACTTTCCGGGCGGGTTGGCCTGTGAGGGGGGAGTTGTCCGGGATGGCGGTTTCGCAGAAAAAAAGTCCTTTCTCACGGAAATCCTCCGGCTTCCAAGTGGATCGGGCTATTTTCATCCGGGCGAGTTCCCTAATGGGGCCCATGCTTTCTAGCTGCCCTTCCACGGTGAGAAGGTCTCCGGGATGGATTGTCTCCCCGGGCCCCGGCGTCATGATGCTTCTGCCGTTTCGGGTGATGGAGATCACGTTCCAGCCGAGAATCGCCCCAAGACCCGAGGCGGACAGGCTTTTTCCGGCAAGAGGCGAGCCGTTCGGCGCCGTTGCATGAAAAAGCCGTTCTTCGATATGGTACCGGGTTTGCCAGTTATCTTCCAAGTTTGCGCCTTTTTCAGGATCCGGTGAAAAGCGCCGCCCGGATAGGAGATGCCGCCCGGCCACGGCCATGAACAGGATGCCGGATACGGTCACCGCCAGGCCCGCGGGTGTAAAATCGAAAAATGAAAAAGGCTCCAAACCGTGATCCCGCAGCGCTTCGCTTACGAGAATGTTGGGCGGGGTCCCGATCTGGGTGGCCATCCCTCCCATCAGCGCGCCGAAGGCAAGGGGCATCAAAAGCCGGGAGGAAGGGATTTTCGTCTGCCCGGCAATATCGGTAACCACCGGCAGCATCAGGGCGGCGACGGCCACGTTGTTCATGATCGCGGAAAGCAGTCCGGCGGTCGCCATGATCACCACGATCATGGCCGTTTCACCGGCGCCTGCGATTTTGAGTACGACATGCCCGATGACATTGGCAACGCCGGTGTGGGTCAGGCCGCCGGAAAGGATGAATACGGCCCATACGGTCACCACGGCCGGGCTGGAAAAACCAGCCAGGGTCTCTGCCGGCGGGAGAAGGCCGGTGATCGCAACGCTCGCCAGCACGAGTAGGGCGGTCGCCTCCATGGGAATCCACTGTGTGACCAGAAGAATCATGGCTGCGGCAAGGATGGCGACGACGAGTGTTATTTCGGGTGTCATATAAAAATAGTATATCCTTATCCGGAATCGTGCAAAACATTTGCACGATTCCAAACAGGATGCTACTTTGAATAACAAAGTTTGCCGCACCGGGCGGAGACAACCGCTCAATCGACACATCTAAGGAGGGGTGCTATGGATGAAAAGGCAGGAAAGCTCGATGATCTAGACAACAGGGACCTGGCTCGGTTCGTTATTGACATGTGTCACCGGATCGTCATGCACCACGCGCTCTGGTTCAAGGAAGTGGAGCACCAGATGGGATTCGAGCGGGCGCTTGAAATTCTGGATTCCGCCTACCGGAAAAGCTACGGCATTCAGATGAACCGTCTCGGCAAGACTCTGGGATTTGAAATGGAAGACGATATACCGCATCCCCTGCTCGATATGGACCGGGACAAGCTCATGGGGCTGATCGAAACCCTGGGCGTCAACTGGCTGGCCAACGACGGGGTCTGGTTTCAGTCGGTGGAATTCACCTCCGGCATGGACGATGCCAAGCGGTGCAACGACACCTGCTGGACGCGGTTTGCTCCCTTTGAGGCATGGAGCATTAAGCGGTTTTTAGGGATTGCCGAAAATTCCGGCCTGGAGGGGCTGAAAAAAGTGCTCAATTTCCGCATGTATTCCCGGATCAATACCCAGACTATCGTCGACGAGTCGGAAAACGTGATTCGCTTCGAGATGAACGACTGCCGGGTCCAGTCTTCGCGAAAACGCAAGGGGCTGCCCGACTACCCCTGCAAATCCGCCGGAACGGTGGAATATACTTCTTTTGCCCGGGGCGTGGACAAGCGGATCCGGACCGAGTGCATCGGCTGCCCCCCGGACGAACACCCGGACGAATGGTTTTGCGCGTGGCGTTTTACCCTGGAATAACTGTGCTAGGGCCAGAAGAAACAGTGCGGCGAACCGATGGTTATTGCGTCACGGCCCGTTTTTCTTTGCGGGCAAAGTACCAGTAGGCCAGGATGCCGGCGGCAATGGTCCCGAGACCGAACAGCGAATTCACGGGCCGGCTTTTGATCATGAAAAAGATGATCCAAAGGTTTCCGGCGATAAAAACAAGCGGCGTAACAGGATACCCGAATGTTTTGTGCATACCCTCCGGGTCCGACTGGGTCCTTCGAATGCGCATCATACCGATAACCGTCAGCATGGCGAAGATCGACAGGGTGAATCCGATGTACATCAGCAGCGCGTCGAAGGCGGCCGTCACCACCATGAAGCAGGCGATGGCCGCCTGGAGGACGATGGACCAGGCCGGCGTGCGCCGTCGGGGATTCACCTGCGCCAGTCGGGTGAAAAAGACCCGATCCTTCGACATAGCGTAATAGATGCGGGGTCCTGTCATGATCATGGCGCTGACGGCCGAAAGGATGCCGATGGCCACGGCGAGCGACAGCCAGCGGCTTGCGCCGTCTCCGAAGAGAAAGCGGGCTGTTTTGGCGCCCACGTCAACTACACCTTTCATTTCGGAGATCCCCAGGGCGTAGACGTATACGGCGTTTAGCAGAAGATAGAGCCCCATGACGACGAACGTGCCTGCAAAAAGGGAAAGCGGGATGTTTCTCCGGGGATTTTGGATTTCCCCGCCCAGGTAGGCGGCCGCGTTCCAGCCGCTGTAGGCGAAGGAGACGAAAATCAAAGACACTGCGAACGTCTCGGCGGAAAAGGCGGAGAGTCCGGGCGTATCCCGGAAATTGGCCGCCGATCCGCTTCCGAAGGCAAATCCCGCAACGATGAATACCAGGATCAGGATAAAATTGGATACGGTCAGCATGTTCTGGATCCGGCCGCCCGTTATAACGCTGTGGTAGTGAAGCAGGCTGAACACGACAATGGCGGCGATGGCCGTGAGATTGACGGGAGAAAACCGGGCGACCGAAATGCCCATGATTTCGATGGCTGCACCGCCCCCGCCCTCAACGCCGAAAGCGGAAAACAGGTAGGTGGCAAAAGCGATGGCCGCCGCTGCGATGGGGGCGGAAAACCCCACGATCAGGGAAATCCACCCGGAAAGAAACCCCATCATCTTTCCGAAGCTCTCCCGCAGAAACACGTATTCGCCGCCTGCCCTGGGAAACCTGGCCCCCAGTTCCCCGTAGCAAAGCGCCCCGCAGAGCGCGAACACGCCGCCGAACAGCCAGCAGAGCATCAGGATGAAGGGATCGGAGAGTTCCTCCACGATGAACCCGGACGTGGTGAAAATGCCGGTTCCCACCATGTTCGAAATCACCAGGATGGCGGCCGAATACAAACCGACCTGCCGCAGCAGGTCACCGTTG
Source organism: Desulfobacterales bacterium (assembly GCA_007134875.1). Lineage (GTDB taxonomy): Bacteria > Desulfobacterota > Desulfobacteria > Desulfobacterales > Desulfosalsimonadaceae > B1SED10-16. The sequence goes on along the minus strand of SLJY01000025.1, from coordinate 16,186 downwards.
CCGTCCAGTGCCGCTTTCATTTGTTATCGGGCCGCCTTTCCGGCTATGAAAAGGCCCAACCACTCTTCTTCCATTGATTTCACATCATCTGAAATGTCTCCAAGGCGACTTTTCAGGACTTTTTCCCTGTCCGGGTAGCCGGCGTAGTAAACGATGGCGATGGAAAGATCGTGAGGATAATGCGCCAGCATCCGGTTGACGACCTTGTCGATGGAGCGGAGGGACATGTACCAGACCATGGTGGTTTCATACCGGGAGAGATCCCTGAGAATATTGTCGTTTTTTTCCCAGTTTTCACCGAACAGGGAGCGCGGGGATGTAAGCATGACGAACCGGACGTCCTGTGGGGTAAAGGTGGTCTTGAGGGCTGCGCCTGCGGCATTGAAAGCGCCCATTCCCGGGATTACCTCGAACATTTCTTCGTCGAAGCCCTTGAGCAGATGGTGAAGGGACGGGGCATACATGATGGGGTCGCCTCCATCCATCATCACGACGGTTTTGCCATTGTCAATCTGCTCCATGACGAAATCCTGGATTTTTTTCCGGTGCTTTTCCGTGTGGGCCTGCCAGGCTTCGTAGTCCGTTTCTTTCAATTGCCGGGCGTGGCTGCCCATGAACGGCTCCCAGGGATCGAACGCCACTTTTTCCGGGTCGATGTGTTCGCTGAACCGATCGAAACGGTCCGGGAGGCCCGGAGAGGTAAGGTATACATCGGCTTCCCGGACAATGGAAAGTGCCCGGGGAGCCGTGAGATCGGGTCCGGCGGGGCCCATGCCCACAACGTAGAGGCGTCCTTTTTCTCCTTCTGATGCATTGGTGTACCCGCAGGCGGAAAAAAATACAAGAAACAGAACCAGCGTGCTTGTCAGTGCATGTACAGTGAATTTCATGGACGATCCTTTTCGACTTTATCTGGTTTTTGTTCAGGCACTATCTATGATGTTTTCAGCCGGTACATGTAGAAGCTTAAAAACAGGTTGGCGATAAGGCTGATACCAAACGCGATGAGCAGCAGCCGGTCGATATCATTGTGCTGGTGGCCGGATGCTTCCGACCGGTCGCCAACGGCCCTTCGGGCTTCTGTTCCGTTTTTCGCCTCCCCTATTTCGATTCGGACCCGTTCGAGGTGGCCGGCGCCGTCGTCTGCCTGGATGCGCCACTTTCCGGAAACGTCGGGGTAGAAGGCAAACCGGCCGTTCATGTCGGTTCGTCCGTTCTGGTGTTCGATTTCATCATCCTCCGGGGAGAATACGAGCACTTCGGCAAATCGCATGGGCTGGTTGTCGGAGTAGATGAACTCCACAACCGTCGCCGGCTCGGAGTCCAAAATCCGGTAGTCCGTTCCGTGGGCCGCGGAAAAATCCGGAGCGGCAAGGTTTATAAAGAATGCGGCAGCAAAAAAGCGGGCTGCGAAATGTAATACATGTTTCATCTGCGCACCTCGAAATTCAGAAATGTGGTGAAAACTTCATAGTCCTTCTTTTCATCGCCTTCCACGTCAATGCGATGGCGGGCGTATAACAGCACGGTTCGGCCCTTCGGTATCGTGATCGCGCCAACACCGTTGTCATTGGTGGTCGCTTCCTCCCCGTTTTCCGTGTAAAGGGAGGTTCCGGAAAGGGGTTTTCCGTCAAAGAGAACCGAAAATCGGATTTCATCTCCCGGCAAGGCTTTCAGGGGGTTTTCGAGAGGGATGATTTCAAAGCGGAGGCCAACGGGCTTCCCCGCCGTAACCGTCCATGAAAAAAGCGACTTGGCGTAATGGGTGGAATAAAACGCCGAGAGAACCCGGAGTCCTTCATCTTTCGCTTCCGCGCGACCCATCAGGCGCTTTCCCCGGGTGGTGTTGACCCGGTATCCCCAGCCGCTCCATGCGGCGGCCATGGAAAGATCGCCTGCTGCACGGAATTTCACGATGTCCTCCCGGTCCGTCCGTTCAATATCCAAAGAATCGCCGTCCGCTCCGAAAGCAAGGATTTCCCGTATGCGTTCCGGGTCGTACGGGTCGACCCGGTCCGGTATGATTCCGCGTATGACGGCCCAGGTCTCCTTGTCGTCGCCTGCCGGTTTGATCCAAAGGTGGTGGGCGAAAACTGCCGGCGCGAAAAGCAGGAAAACGGCTATCGCAGCCGGCAGTGCTCTGATGGTTTTCATAATGGCTCTCCTTGTGTTTCCGTTCATGGATCAAAGTATCTGAATGAAACAGTCAAAAAAATGTACCAATGGTGAAAAACCGCAAAACATTAAGTCATCCGGGGTTCACTTACCGCTTCTTTCATTCAGCGTTATTTTCAGCAATTCGATGCCCCTGAAATCGCATGGCCGTCTGCCCGGGTGGTTTTCCGGCAGAAAAACCAAAAAAGCCACGAAGGGCGGTATCCCCGTCAGGTGGGGATGTGCGCAGACCTTCGTGGCCTTGCTGGTTTTTTACGTTTTATTTTTCACGGGTCATGCTTCCGGGTTATGCGCCCCGGAACAAGAGCTTCAACTCTTTGTTCGATTTATGAGTGATGGATCATAACAGGGCGTACGTTGTCCTGTCAATTGCTTTATAGCCGGTTTCTGTCTGTCGACGACCTTGTCAGTCGCCTTCTTGCGGGCCGCGGCCCCGGTAATGCGCCAGGCGCTGGCGGATAATCTTTTCGTAGCCCCGGCCGGTCGGCTCGTAAAACCTGCGGTTTCCGATTTTTTCCCGGATTTTGTCCGGAAGGTGCTCCTGGTGCACATAGCCGCCTTCGTAGTCGTGGGCGTAGCGGTAGCCCTTGCCGTAATCGAGTTGCTTCATCATCCGTGTCGGCGCGTTGCGGATATGCTTGGGAACGGGTAGCGATCCGGTCTGCCGGACAGCTTCGGCCGCCTGGCTGTATGCTTCGTATACCCGGTTGCTCTTGGGGGCCGATGCCAGGTAGATGGCCGCCTGGGCCAGGTTGAGATCCCCTTCCGGGGACCCGATGAGCCGGTAGGCGTTCATGGCGTCCATTGCCACGGTAATGGCCCGCGGGTCGGCGTTGCCGACGTCTTCGGAGGCAAAACGAATCATGCGCCGGGCGATGTAGAGGGGGTCTTCCCCTGCCGCCATCATACGGACGAACCAGTACACGGCCGCATCCGGGTCGGAGCCGCGCATGCTCTTGTGAAAGGCGGAGATAAGGTTGTAGTGCTCCTCCCCGGACTTGTCGTACAGAAGCGCCTTTTTTTCGATGGCCTTTTCCACGTGTGCCGCCATGATCAGCCCCGGCCCGTCAACGACGGATGGGTCGGCTTCCTTTTCGGGGCCCGGCCGCGCACCGAATGCCATCATGGCCGCGATTTCAAGGGAGTTGAGTGCCGAGCGGGCGTCCCCGTCGCTGGCTGACGCGATGTGGGAAAGCGCCGCATCTTCGGCCTTCAGCTTCATTTCTCCCAGTCCCCGTTCCCTGTCGGCCAGTGCGCGACGCAGAATTTCAACGATGTCTTCCACCGAGAGCCTATCAAGGGTGACGACCCGGCAGCGGGACAGAAGCGCCGGTATTACCTCGAAAGACGGATTTTCGGTGGTGGCGCCCACCAGGGTTATAAGACCGGATTCCACGTGGTGCAGAAACGCGTCCTGCTGGGATTTGTTGAAGCGATGGATTTCATCGACGAACAGGATGGTCCGCCTGCGGTGAATGCGCTTTTGCTCCCTGGCGGTTTCGATCACCTGTCGGATATCTTTTACCCCGGAGAGCACAGCCGAAAAGGACACGAAGTGGCACCGGGTTTTTGCGGCCAGGATGCGGGCCAGGGTGGTTTTGCCTGTGCCCGGCGGCCCCCACAGGATCATGGAGAAAATCCGGTCCTCGGAAACGGCCCGGGCAATAAGGGATTCTTTTCCGGCCGCCTTTTCCTGGCCGACGAATTCGTCAAGATCCGCCGGTCGCATCCGCTCGGCCAGGGGCCTTTCCCCGGCCCCGGCTTTTTCGGCCTGGTATTCGAAAAGATCCAACAGGTCACCTTCCGCGTTTTCTTCCGGGTTTTCTTGAGGGTTTTCTGTCGCTCTTTTTCAGATGTTTTTTTCCCCTTGCAGGACGGTTGCCGGCCCCCTCCCGTTTCCGGAAAACCAGTCGCAGCGGCACTTTATCCAGTTCCAGAGCCTCGCGGATCCGGTTGACCAGGTAGCGCTGGTAGGAAAAATGGACCCCTTCCGGGTAGTTTACGAAACAAAGAAACGTGGGCGGTTTTGTCGAAACCTGGGTGGCATAGTAGAATTTAAGCCGCCGCCCCTGGAAAAGGGAGGGCTCGGTCTGTTCGGTGGCGTCCATGATAATGCGGTTTAACGGCCCGGTGGCGCACCGGAAGGAAAACTGCCGGTAGACATCCTCCACGGCTTCGAAAATTTTGGACACCCGCCGGCCGGTTTTGGCGGACAGAGTTAGAAACGGGGCGTAGCTCATATACGAGGCGGCGTGTCGGAGGTCGTCTCTGTACTGCCGGTATGTGCTTTCGTCTTTTTCGACAAGGTCCCACTTGTTGAGCAGGAAGATCGCTGCACGTCCCTTTTCATGTGCATATCCGGCGATCTTGATGTCTTGTTCCACGATGCCGTCCGCCGCATCGATCATGACCAGGGCGATATCGCAGCGCGCAATGGCATCCATGGCCTTGATGACGGCGTATTTTTCCAGTTTTTCATCCACGCGCCCCTTTCTCCGGATGCCGGCGGTATCCACGATGCGGTAGGGGCGTCCGTTTACCTTCACCAGCGTGTCGATGGCATCCCGCGTGGTGCCGGGGATTTCGGATACGATCACCCGGTCTTCCCCCGTAATCCGATTGACCAGGGAGGATTTCCCCACGTTGGGCCGGCCCACGATGGCCATCCGGATCGGTTCGGGCGCCTCTTCCGCTTCGGATGCCGGCAGCAGCAAAACCAGTTTTTCCAGAAGCTCGTAGATGCCGTGGCCGTGTTCCGCGGAAACGGGCAATACCTCATCGATGCCGAAGGCGTAGAAGTCGGTCATGGCCTCCTCGCGCCGGAGGTTGTCCATCTTGTTCACGGCGTATATCACGGGGCAGGAGGCGCCGCGAAGCATCTCCATGATGTCGTGGTCGTGGGGAGATACCCCCTGCGTCCCGTCGAAAAGCGCGATAATGACATCCGCGTCTTCCATGGCATAGAGGATCTGGCTGCGGGTTTTTTCCGCAAACCGATCCGATCCGGAGGAATAAAAACCGCCGGTGTCGATCAGGGTGAACCCGATGTCCCGGAAAGTGGCGCTGCCGTAGTGGCGGTCGCGGGTAACGCCCGGTGTGCTGTCCACCAAAGCGTCCCTTGTTTCCGTGATGCGGTTGAATAAAGTTGATTTGCCGGCATTGGGTCGGCCGACGATGGCGACGACGGGTTGCATGGAATATGTCAGATCTTGTAGATGGTCCGTTTGTCGGTAATGATAATATCGACGTACTTATCGTGGGCTTCCATTGGGACCTGGTGGACAATTTGTTCTGTCAGGGCCAGGGAGACCTTGCGTGTCGTGTTTGGTAGTTTCGACATCATGCGGTCGTTATGCCCCTTGCCCGTTCCCAGGCGTCCGCCTTTTTCGTCGAAGGCGAGGCCGGGAATCACCGCGATATCAATTTCCTTGAAAGATACCGGTTTGCATCGTTCCGGATCCGGGGTAACCCCGTCGGAGAGAGTGTCGTTTTCGAGGCTGCCGATTTTCCATAGCGTGATGCGCCGGTCTTTGCCAAAATTAGGCAAAACGATTTTTTTCGGGATTCGAAGGCATCTTTCCACGATTTGCCTGGTATTCACGGCGTAATCGGGTTTCAGGTAAAACAAAACGGTTTCGGATTCCGTGAAATTGGCGAATTCGAAAAGCCGGCCTTCGATTTTTGCCGTTTTTTCCTGCATGTCGGAGTCGGAAAGCGAGGTGAGCCTGTCTTGAATTTTGTCTCTAACTTTCTGTTTTTTTTCCTTTACTTCTTCCATGGCATTCTCCGGGTCTGGGCATGGCGACATCATCGCAATCCAAAGGGGCGTGCAAACCAGTGATCAGTATACCGCAAAAGAACGCAATTTTCAATAATCATTGACGAATCGCGCCGGCCATGGTAGTTCTTTCTTGTTAGGACACCGCGAACGCAAAGGCCCTTCGCCCCAAATAAACCAATATAGGTATCATATGCTGGAAATCAAGTTTGTCAGGCAAAATATATCCCATGTTCGCGACGCCATGCGCCGGCGCGGGGACGAATCCAATATCGATCAGTTTGAGCAGATCGATACGGCCCGTCGGAAATTGGTGGGCGAAATCGAAGAACTTCGCCACAGGCGGAACACGGTCTCCGATGACATTGCAAAGATGAAGGCAGAAGGCCGGGATGCGGAAGAAACCATTTGCGAAATGCGGGACGTGTCGGCCCGGATCAAGACCTTTGAATCCGAACTGGACGGATACGATGAGAAAATACAGGACCTCCTGATCAACCTCCCCAATATTCCCCACGAATCGGTGCCGGACGGCAGGGATGAAAACGACAATCCGGTGGTCCGGGAAGTGGGCGATCCACCTGTATTCGGCTTCGAACCCCAGCCGCACTGGACGATCGGCGAGAAACTGGGAATCCTCGATTTCGAACGGGCCGCGAAAATCACGGGCGCCCGGTTTCCTCTCTATTTCGGCGCGGCAGCCCGCATGGAACGGGCGCTTATCAGCTTCATGCTCGATCTGCACATCAATTCCCACGGCTACACGGAGACGCTGCCGCCTTTCATCGTCAACAGCCGATCCCTGACCGGAACCGGACAGCTTCCGAAGTTCGAGGAGGACCTTTTCCGGCTGGATGGCCGCGACTACTACCTGATCCCAACGGCGGAGGTTCCGGTAACCAATATCCATAGCGACGAAATCCTGGACGAGGCGGACCTGCCGGTTTATTATGTCGCCTATACCCCGTGCTTCCGCTCGGAGGCCGGCTCCTACGGCAAGGATACCCGGGGGCTCATCCGGCAGCACCAGTTCAACAAGGTGGAGCTGGTGAAGTTCACGACCCCTGAAACCTCCTACCAGGAACTCGAAGGCCTGCTTGAAAACGCGGAAACGGTTTTGAAACTCCTTGAACTGCCGTACCGGACGGTGTTACTCTGCACGGGCGACATGGGTTTTGCATCGGCCAAAACCTATGATATCGAGGTCTGGCTGCCATCCCAGAAACGCTTTCGGGAAATATCGTCATGCAGCAATTTCGAGTCCTTTCAGGCCCGCCGGGCGAAGATCCGGTTTAAGCGAAAAGGGGAAAAGGGCACTCGCCTTGTCCACACCCTAAACGGATCGGGTCTTGCCGTGGGCCGGACGCTTGCCGCGATCCTGGAAAACTGTCAGCAGGCCGACGGATCCATTATCATTCCCCGGGCGCTTCGGCCCTACATGGGAGGGATGGAAACCATCAGCCCATGAAACTGACGGCTTCGAAAAAAGGTTTTTGAACGTTTTACAAAGCCTTCAGATCGCGACTTTTTACGAGTTTATCAACTTTCTTTCCGGAAAATATACCCTGTGAAACCTGAAGATTTTCCAAAAGACATACAGCCTTACGTGGTTCCCGAGCCCACGGGGCGCCTGGTATACCGCTGCCTCCACTGCGCCGGGGAACACGGAATTGAAAAACTTCTCTACATCTGCCCCGACTGCGGTTCCGTCCTGCTTCTTGTCGACGCGCAGTTCGATCGGCTCAAAGACATTCCGGGATCCACCTGGCGGAAAATCTTCGATTATCGCCGAATGCTGAATATCCCGGCATTAAACGGGATTTACCGCTACCATGAATTTACCGGCCCGGTTATTCCCCTGGATTCGGTCGTATGGCTGGGCGAGGGGCATACCCCCATCGTCGAGGCCAGCGCCTACCTCCAGGGCCGCGCCGGCGCCCGGTTTTTTTTCAAAAACGACGGCCAGAACCCCAGCGCATCATTCAAGGACCGGGGAATGGCCAGTGCGCTGAGCTACATCAACTACCTGCTCGCATACGGCTATGCGGACGATATTTTAGCCATATGCGCATCGACCGGTGACACATCCGCTGCTGCGGCGCTGTATGCATCCTACCTGCATCCCCGGGTAAAATCCGCCGTGCTTCTGCCGCACGGAAAGGTAACCCCCCAGCAGTTGTCACAGCCGCTGGGCAGCGGCGCCATGGTATTTGAAATCCCGGGGGTTTTTGACGACTGCATGAAGGTCGTTGAGCAGCTTTCGGAAAACTACAACGTGGCGCTTTTGAATTCCAAAAATGCCTGGCGCATTCTCGGGCAGGAATCGTATTCCTACGAAGTGGCCCAGTTTTTCGAATACGATATGAAAAACCGGGTCGTTGTTGTGCCGGTTGGCAACGCAGGCAATATTACGGCCCTGATGAGCGGTTTTCTGAAATTTTATGAAACGGGCATCATCGATGACCTGCCCATGATCATCGGCGTTCAGTCGGTTCATGCCAATCCGGTCTACCGGTATTACCTGGAGGAAAATCCGGAAAAACGCCGGTACGAGCCGGTTCATGTTTCACCCTCCGTGGCCCAGGCCGCCATGATCGGCAACCCCGTCTCCATGCCGCGCGTGATCCGCCTGGCCGATCAGTATGATCGGTTGGCCGGGGAGCGGAAGGTTTTTGTTGTGGCGGTGAGCGAACAGGAGATCATGGACTGGCATCTCGTGGCCAATCGTCACGGTCATGTCTCATGCACCCACGGCGGAGAATGCCTTGCCGGCATGGTTGCGGCCGTTCGCAAGGGAGTTATCGACGACTCCCACAGCGTGGTCCTCGATTCCACGGCGCATGCCCTCAAATTTTCCAATTTCCAGGAAATGTATTTCGAAGACCGGTTTCCGGCGGAATACGAAGTCTATCCGAAGCCGGAGCTGATCAACGCCCCGATACTGGTGCACCCGGCGGACCTTGAAGCCGTTCCCGAATCGGGAAAGCCCCTGGCCGGAAAAGCCCTGGATCGTTTTATCTCCCGTGTTTCAGAAGAGATCGCCAATCGACTCGATGTAAAGAAGGTCTGAGCTTCAATGGAAAGGCGTCGTTTCCTTGCCATCCATTTCCCGGTTGCGGCCGTTTCGCTTCTGATTTTCCTGATATTCGTCTGTGATGCGGATGCGGCCTTTTTCGAAAAAGAGTACGTGGTAAGGGAAGTACAGGGCGAAGAAATCTTGTGCGATCCGTACGTGGTCCGGTCCGACGACTGGGTTTTGCGCCTGTTTAGGCAGCGCGGAGAGATCGCGCATGAAGATTTCCCCCGTTTTTTGGAGCTTTTCAAAATCCTCAACCCGGATGTGGAGGATATTGATACCATTTATCCCAACCAGGAGGTTTTGATTCCCTTGCGATCCCTTCCGCCCGGGTCCCTGGAGGGACAGGATACAGGTTCCGTCACCATACCCGTGATCACCATATCCAGACTGCCTGAAATCATCGCCGAGCACTCCACGCGCTACCGGGTTCGCCACGGGGACTGGGTGTCGAAGCTCATTTCCCGGCGCTTCGGCTCGGTGGGGAGCGAGTCCTATGATCGCGGGATGGCGCTTTTCAGAAAAATCAATCCCGAGATCGATAATATCGACTTCATTCATGCCGGCCAGATGATCCGGCTGCCGGAGGGCGATATCGAGGATACGCCTTTGTATGCGGAGATGTTTGATGAATCCGATGAAATGATCGACCTGACCGGTGTCGATCCGTCCCTTGCCGGGGGTGCGGATGCGGGCATGGATCCCGAACCGGTAGCGGAACAATCCGGCACCGGGCCGGAACGGCGGAGCGGAACAGCGAAAGCGGCAACCGATGATGCCGCGGAGCGGGCAATGCGCAGCACGCTTCCCCTGGCGGACCGGATGCGGGGTTTTGCCGACTTGTCCATATTCCACAAGGCCGCGATCATCCTGGATGCAAACGTTATCAACAGCGGAGAGTATTATTTCCCCCGCTCCGGCCGCTCCGATTTCAGGCTGGTGTTGTCCGAAACCCCGCTGATGGTGTTCCGGGACGGTACCACCATTTTGTTTACGAAACGGGAATGGCTTTCCCTGGAAAATCAGCACGTCGTCGAACTCTACTGGCCGGATATCCATATTGTGTTTTTCGAAGTGGATACCCGGCTCGAAACCTTGATTTCCACGGCTATCCAGGTAATCGATTCCGGAGGCTTCGAGCGTCACGTCGATTTCCGGCGCGACGGCCTCACCGTGGCGCTCCGGGGACAGTATATCTTCGAATCGCCGGGCCGGTTCGGGACCGTATGCCTCAATATCATCGAAAAGCCGGAAATGCGGGTTCCGTCGGCCATTCGGGACTATCTGCAGCGGGCGGGCTTCACGGTGCGGGACTGGGTCGAGGGGGATAACATGTCCGGATGGGCAGCGGACCTGGAAGCCGGTAATTACCGGACTCCCGAGGTTGAGCAGGTCCCGGCCCACCCGCCGGCCCGTATTGTCGGGAAGATGGCGCGGAAAATGGGCCACCGGTACCAGGAGGATGTGGAGATCTCGTTTCCTTACGCGGGTTTCCAGGTCAATGCGACCGCCGACATGCTGGGCCTGGATAACGGCAAAGAGGTGTTGATCGACTACGGGGGCCTGGACGGTGATGCCGTGCAGGCCATTGAAAAAACGGGGGTTCGGGTGATTCAGTTTGATGGTTCGGGAGATTTTCAGCAAATTGTCGGCCGTTTGGCCGAACTGCTGTCCGTCGAGGTCAATGCGGATCCGATTTTCTGGACATCTAAGCGGCCTCGCCTGTATAATCCATCCATCCAGATTCCCGGGTTTCTGATTTCTCCCCGGCCGGATCCTGCGCAGCTGGAGGAACGCCAGCGGCAGCGGGAAATTGCCCGGCAGGAGGAAATCGCAAGACAGTGGGGAACCGTCCGGCGGGTGGAAGAGGCGGAAGAAGAAACGCGTCGCGGGGAAGATCAGGCGGCTTATCGGGATCGGGAAAAGCAACCGGAACTGTTCGTTTCCATGGTTCCCCTGCCGGATGCGGTCGCCGCCCATCTTGCCGAGTCCGGTATACGCCTGATTGAGATCGCGAGCCCGCCGGGACGGTGAAACCTAACCTCAGTTTAGATGAAAGCTTCACTTAACCTCAAAAAATAAGATTGCTCCAATACATTTTCATTATCTGGAAAACGGGATGAAACAAATGAAACGATACCCACTTGTTGTTCTCGCCGCTGCATTGGCAATGATTTTGATGGTTTCCGCATGCAGCCAGAAGTCCGCTCCGGTCGGGAACCGGCAGCAGGCGGAGGCAATCCGTGAGCTCGGTGAAGCCTACATGGCCGAGGGGAATTATGCCATGGCCCTTCGGGAGTTGCTCCGGGCAAAGGAGATAAACCCCAGCGATCCCTACCTTCACAACAGCCTCGGCCTGACCTACATGGCGCGCGGAAGGAATGAAACCGCCGTATCCCATTTCGAACGGGCGGTGGAACTGAACCCGAACTATGCGCCCGCCAAGAACAACCTGGGATCCGCGTATATCGCAATGGAAGAATGGGATAAGGCCATCGATGCCTTCGAATCGGTAAAGGACGACCTGCTCTATGCCACGCCGTATTTTCCGATCAGCAATCTTGGGTATGTGCATTACCGCATGGGGGAATATGAAACGGCCAGAAGATACTACCGGGAAGCGCTGGACATGGAGCGCCGGTTCCCCCGGGCGCTGCGCGGACTAGGCATGGTGGCCCTTGCTACCGGAGATACCGACGAGGCGATCCGGCGTTTTGAGGAGGTGTTGGAGGAGGCGCCCAATGCCGGTCATATATACATGGATCTGGCAAGGGCTTACGAGCAGCGGCATGAATACTCCAAGGCCCTGAACACCTATGAAAAGGCGGCCGAAATCGGAAAGGGCACCCGCCTTCAGGACGAAGCGGAAGAGGCGATGCGGGAGCTGCGGCGCAGGTGGTAGTTTTATCGGCCTCAGGACAGGATCCGGATCACCCGCTCCATATCGTCCGCGTCCTTTTTGAAAACGCCCGTATGGATGGCAGGCGAGGTTTCCCCTGTCATCACCGCCGCATGTTCGGTCTGGCCGTAAAGACGCAGTGCGATGCGGTCGATTTGCTGCATCTCCCGTTTCGTTTCCTCCTCGTTGACCGCCGCGATGGGTGCGCCCCGCATCATCAGCGCCTCCACGGGCTGCTTTTCCAGGTCCTTCCGGTTTTTCTCCGCCCTTTGGATCATTTCCACGCCGCGCCGCTTCCGGGCCATCAATGCATCATAGAGATCCCCCTGATCATCCATGGTATCGAGTACCCTGCACATCATGTCGAAAAGATCCATGAACTCCGGATCATCGCCGTCCATCCGGTTCAGAAACGCTTCAACCGGAAGGCGTCGGTTCTCGGTAAAGGCAAACCGGGCATTGCGGAGCCTGACCGCAAGCGCTGCTGCGCGCTGCTGGGATCCGGCACGCTCATGCACGGCTGACAGGATGCCGGGCTCGATCTGCCGGTCCAGTCCCAACCTCCGGACAAACCGGGTCACCGTTTCGCCGGGGATCGGTATGGATGCGGGGGTATCAATGCCGGGGAAAAAAATGCCGGCCTCAATGGATCTGGCGGCAAGCATTTCTTCCACCATGTCGCGTTCTTCCGGTCCGAGCGCGCCGCATTCCTGCACAGCCGGTTCCAGCCGGACCTGCTGGGCTTCATCCGGGTATAAGATCATTTCGCAGATGCTTTCGGCCTCGAAGTCCAGCGGCAGGGCAAGTGCGTGTGCGAGGTCCGCCGGATGTGCAATGCCGCATGTGGATTCCAGGAAATGGGCAGTTTCCTTCGACAAATCTATTCTCTGCCCAAGTATTGCCTCAATGGCATCGGCAAGCCTTTGGATGCGTGGTTCCAGTTTCATATCCCCAACCTTTTTATAAGAGCCGTCAGATGTATGCCCGCAGCCGCAGTTCGATGGGATGCGGATTCAGATACGTCTGCTTATGCAGGTAGTCCTGTTCGTATTTCCGCACGTAGTGGTTGAGCAGGGTAATGGGCACAATCAGGGGGACATGCCCACCCCGGAACCGGTCGAAAACCTCCAGGAGCTCCTGCTTCTCGTCTGCGGTCAGCTGGTTTTTGAAGTATCCCATGATGTGATGCAATACATTGATGTGCTTTGCCGGCGTCGCCTTGAGCCGAAGCGCGTCCATAAGCAGGTTTTCATAGTGCCGGTGAATGGACGTGCCCTCATCCGGTTTCTCCGTTCCGGCCACGAGTTTCCCCATCCTGCTTGCGTGCTTCTGGCTGTGGGACATGATGAGCAGCTTGTTTCTGGAATGAAAGTCGACCAGGCCGCTTTTTTTCGGATTTTTCGATATCGTGTCCCGCCAGCGTTTCAGGGTGAAGATCTGTTCGATAAAGTTTTCGCGGAGCCGCGGATCGCGGAGCCGCCCTTCCTCTTCCACGGGTATGAGCGGAAAATGCTCGGTAAAGACCCGCGCGAAAATCCCCACGCCTTTTTTTTCGGGCATGTTCTTGTCGTTGTAAACCTTGACCCGCATCAGGCCGCTGCTGGGCGAGTCCTTTTTGAAGATGTAGCCGTGCAGGTTTTCCTTTTCAAGGGCCGCAACACGGTCTTTCGCCCACCGGGTCATTCGCTTGGTGTGATCGATGCCGGTTTTGTTGGTAACAAGGCGTGGTTCGGCCGGATCACCGATCAGCCGCATAGCCTCCCGGGGAATTCCGAAACCGGCTTCCGTCTCCGGGCATACGGGCACGTAGGTTACGTACTGTCCAAGGGTGTCGCGCAGGAAATGATCCAGTTTGTGGCCGCCGTCGTAGCGGACGTTTTCGCCCAGCAGGCAGGCGCTGATACCCAGGGTTATTTTTTCCGTCATGGCGCATCTCCTCTGATCGCGACTTTCAAGGCAGCCAAATCTTTTTAAGCCCCCAGATCACGCGGATTAACAAAGATAAAACCGGCTTCTATGGAAGCCGCCGGTATTGTTATTAATGTAATAATAACGTATAGTACCTGAAGAGGCAATCCGGATTTGTAGCCGGAAAAGATTCATCGATTGGAATGCCCTATGGAAATCAGGGAAACCATACTCATCCGTGCGCCTGTTTCAACTGTATGGCGGGTGTTTACGGATATCGACAACTGGGATACGTGGAATACGGTCTGCAGAGCCTGCCGTCTTGAGGAAGGGAGTGCCCTGGAGCAGGGTGCCTGCATTTCTTTTTCGCTCTCCCCGCTTATCTTTCCCCTGCGGATCGCACCGGTGGTGGAGGAGCGATGCGAAAAAAAGACCATTGTCTGGTCCGGGGGGAAATGGGGGATACGCGCCCGGCATGCTTTTTTCTTCCGAAAAGCGGGTGATAACGGAAAATGGACCGACCTCGAAAGCATCGAGGTGTTTTCCGGCCCCCTGCTGTGGGCGGCAAGGCTTACCGGGATGCAGCGGCGGCTTCACCGCCTGACCCTGCAGCTGCTGGAGGCGGTCCAGGAGGAGGCCGAAGCCTCGGCCGTTGGTGGTGGCGAGGCCGCTGGCGCCAAAAATTCCGAAGCCGACTCAGGAAGATAACTGGCTGATCGATTCCATGGTTGCGATTGACATCCGGCCGGCTTCATCGTGGTTGATACCCAGAAAATCCATGGTGCCGGTTTCGATTTCATAGAGGTAATCGTCTTCCTCGTACCCGGTGCCGCTCACTTTTGCCTGGTAGTCGGCCATGTGGAGAATATAGGCCAGTACATGCCCGTTCGATCCGGACGGCCCGTGATGGTACCGGATGGCCGTGGTGATGGATTCGGGGAAATTCCATTTTTTGCATACTTCATATGCGATTTCCGCGTGGTTGAAGCCGAAGAAATGGTCTTCCGCATCAAGGAAGGTTTTTTCTTCCCTTTCAAGGTAGTCGTCGATCAATTCCTTTTGATCGACAATGTAGGGATCGAGGATGATCTTGCCGATGTCATGGATGAGTCCTGCGGTGTAGGCCTCGTTGGCCAGTTCGGGATGCAGGGTTTCGGCGATGGTCTTGGATCCGAATGCCACGGCCAGGGAATGCTCCCACAGGTCTTGCGTATCATAGCCGTAGCCGGGAAGCTTTCCTTCCAGCGACCCCTCGGCGCCGGCAATGGTAACGATTTCTCCCAGGGTTTTGTAGCCCAGCACCACCGAGGCGTGCTGGACCGATGAAATCTTGCCGCCCATGCCGTAATAGGCGGAGTTGGCGATTCGGAGAACCTTGGCGGCAATGGCCTGGTCGGTTTCGATCTCCTTTGCGATTTCCTTAGCACTCGAATCCGGGGAGGAAATCAGTTCCTGCACCCGGAAGACCACCTGGGGAAGCGGCGGGAGCTTGTCGATATCGGAGACGATTTTGTCCTTGAGGGACTGCCCGGCGCCCGGTCCTGCCACATAGGCATCCCCTCCCGAACCGTCCGCCGGAACGGCGATAATGGTGGTGTTTTTCCCGGGACGGCTTTTCAATGGCGTGATTTTGAGCTTTGTCCCGCATCCTTTGCATGAAAAAGATACCGTTTTTTCTTTGGGCAGCTGGCTTTCCAGGGCCTTGTAGGACTTGCCGCAGATGGCGCATTCGATAAGCATGACTGTACCTGTATTCCTGTTTTGCCGTTTTCAGGGACGTATTTGTATATCCCGGGCGGAGATCCTGGTTTTTGATTGCATAACCTGTATACCATATCGGCAATTGCATTCGATATGTTTATGCTGATATAAAAAAAAGTGACGGATCAACTTTGATGCACTCGTAAAAAGTCGTGATCTGACGGCTTTGTAAAAAGTTCAAGATCAAGGCTTGCGCAATTTCGAAGAATGCAGGGTACTTGGCGAACGTGAAATTCTGAGGAATTGCGCATAACGCAGATATTGGCCTTTTACGAAGCCGTCAACTTTTTCTCATGTACTTATTTTCCGGTTTCAAGTTCCTTCCGGGCCATTTCGATGGAAGGCACGGTGATTTCACCAATGCTCCATCCGTCGATGGCCTCCTGGCTCATGGAGCGGTACATGAGGCGCACGGTGAGGCTTGCGATGCCGCCGTGCGCATCTCGCGGCAGAACAAAACGCTGCTCATCGTGTTCCATGGGCGCAATCCGGCGGTCGTAGTGGATCCCGTCGGCAAGCCAGCTTTTCTGGGTCGGGTTGCCGTCTTCGTCCCGGAACGTCTTGCGGTAGAAGACCGTGTCCGGGTCGA
>SLJY01000095.1 GCA_007134875.1 Desulfobacterales bacterium | reverse complement strand
TCATCGCCGCATCCGTGGTCGCGGTCACTTCCCTGCTGGTCGTCCTGTGGTATTTCATCAACCCGGATGTCATTTTTGCCGGGGCGGCCCGGCGCGGCGGCTTTCTGCTGCTGAACCTGATTATGCTGGGCGCAACGGGCGTCGCCGGATTTATCGGCGGAAAACTGGTGTTCAAGGATTAGCCGCCGTGGCATCCGCAGTCGCAGTTTCCCCCGCAGGCGGTGGTGCGCGCCATGGCCCGCACCACCTCGCGGGGGCTCGCCTCCTTGATTCCGTGAATCTTGAAATTCACATAGAAACTGGCAAGGCCGCTGCCTGCAATTTGCGGGCATATCAATAAATGACCAAAAAAATCAGTTGCTTCCGAACGGTCGATTTGAATCGTTACTGATTCTCCCGTTTTTTTGCCCGCCAGGTTGCGCTCCAAGGGTGTAAGCCCCTCCCTCCCGAGTCCGAATATGAATTCGAGCGGGTTGGCGTCCATGATTTCTTTTCCCGCAGGCCGCTTTCCGGCGGACACGGACACCGATACTTTTTTCAACGGGCCGACGACCGGCTGCTTTTGCATTTCCATTTAAAATCCTTTTGCAATCGATCAAATATATAGGCTGCAGCCATAACAATCCGTGCTCAGAGGGCTTTACGCAAATCATAGATTCAAGGAGCACGCCATCACGAAAAATGCAGCATACATATCGCGCGCGAAATACTTCCGGAATTATGGCCGGCGCAGATGCTGTCCATTTTACGAAGCCGTCAAAAACCGATTTTTATCATAATCCTGTCCGAATGAACAAGAGGGCTTTGCAGTTTTTTCATGATGTTTCGGCTGTCCGATCCATGCGACTGAAATGAGACGCATTTGTCTCATTTTGAGACATGGCGATCTTCCCATGAGACTCCATTATAAACCGGTTTTTTTAAAAATCCACAAATTAAAAAAAGGTGCGTTGGTATTGTGTCCGGCGTTTATTTTTACATTTTTCCATCATCGTGAACTGGTTGAATCCAATCGGATTTCCAGTGTTTTTTCCGGCGTTGAAGGATGGTGGGTGACTCATGGCATGATTGTTGTATTCTTCGTAAATGATTATTATTCCTTTTTACATGGGCAGCCGGAGCAGGCCCGGCGCTTCTTGCACCGCGGTTTTTTGATTGACGGCGGCCGATACCACACTACCAACATAAACATCCGAACTTCAACAGGAGGAATGCAATGGGAAAGACACAGCAGCATTTGATGGACGCCTTTGCAGGTGAATCGCAGGCAAACCGGAAGTATCTGGCCTACGCAAAACAGGCGGACAAAGAAGGGCACAAGGAAGTGGCAAAGCTTTTCCGGGCCGCGGCAGCCGCGGAGACGGTTCACGCTCATGCCCACCTGCGCGCGGCCGGCGGCATCGGGGATACGGCCGAAAACCTCAAGGATGCCATTGCCGGGGAAACCCATGAGTTCAAGACCATGTATCCGGAGATGATCAAAGACGCCGAAGCGGAAGGGGAAAAGACAGCCCTTCGCAGTTTTTCCTACGCGAACGAGGTGGAAGAGATTCACGCGAACCTTTACAAAAAGGCCATGGAGACCCTGGACAGCCCGGGGTCGGTGGATTGCTATTACGTATGCCAGGTGTGCGGCTATACGGTGGCGGATGAAAAGCCGGAAAAGTGCCCGGTTTGCGGCGCCGCATCCAAGGCGTTCGAGGCGGTGGAGTAGGAAAGACGGAGAGCGGAAGGCAGGGGGAGAGAAATCGGGATCAGAAAGGAATCGATCCCGATTTCGATTTCGGCGAGTGAGCTCAGAGGATGTCCGCGAAGAAATCGTTTCCCTTGTCGTCGACGATGACAAAGGCGGGGAAGTCCTTGACCGTGATCATGAAGACGGACTCCATGCCTAGCTCCGGAAAATCGATGACCTCGACGTTCGTGATGCATTCTTTCCCCAGCCTGGCCGCCGGTCCGCCGATGGAGCCGAGATAGAAGCCGCCGAATTCCTTGCAGGAGTTTCTCACCTCCGACGACCGGTTCCCCTTGGCAAGCGTAACAAGGGAGCCGCCGTGTTTCTGGAACACAGGAACGTAGGGGTCCATGCGGGCGGCAGTGGTCGGTCCGAACGAGCCGGATGGATAGCCTTCCGGTGTCTTGGCGGGGCCCGCGTAATAGATGATATGGTCGCGTACGTACCAGGGCAGCTCACCGTCCTGCTCCAGTTTCTCCAGTATCCGGGCATGGGCGATGTCCCGGGCCACCACGATTTTACCGTTGAGCAGCAGCCGGGTCGTTACCGGGTGGCGGGCAAGCTCCGCGCGGATTTCGTTCATGGGCCGGTCAAGGTCCAGTGAAACCGCCTCCTGGCTGACTTCCGGCGGTTCCGGCAGAAAGCGGGCCGGGTCGGTGTCCAGTGCTTCCAGATAGATTCCGTCGTTGGTGATCTTTGCCTTGACATTCCGGTCCGCGCTGCAGCTCACACCGATGCCCACCGGGCAGGATGCGCCGTGCCGGGGGAGACGCACGACCCGGATATCATGACAGAAGTGCCGGCCGCCGAACTGTGCGCCGACCCCCAGAT
>SLJY01000223.1 GCA_007134875.1 Desulfobacterales bacterium | reverse complement strand
GCCCCGGGAAGGTCTTCGGGATCCGGCCCACCGGGTGGGCTGCAAGCTCCCCTTGTCGGCGCAGCAGGGTGTGGACTTTCTTGAAAATACCGTCTTGTCCCGGGAAAATGAACAGCCGGATTCATCCGGGCTTGAAAAATCCGGGCTGCAAGACGGAAACCAGCGCCTGTCGCGCATGGCCGGGCAATTGGATTCGCTCGTACAGGCGATCCGCCGAAACACACCCGAAGATGTGCTTTCCCACCCGGTGATTTCGGATATTATTTGCGATCTGCTTCCCGGCAACGAGGCGTTGTTTACGGGTAATTCACTGGTGATCCGCGCATTCGACCAGGTGGTCTCCGCTCCGGGCAGGGCCATGCGCGTGGTTTCCAACCGAGGGGTAAGCGGCATCGAGGGAAATCTCGCCACGGCTGTCGGGTATGCGGAAAAAAGCAGGCAGCGGCTTACGGCGGTCCTGGGAGACCTGTCCCTGCTGCACGATCTCAATTCCCTGATGCTGGTGCGGGCCTCCGAGGTGCCGGTGGTCGCGGCGGTAATCAACAATAACGGAGGGCGGATATTCGAGCGGCTTCCGGTGGCAAGGTTTTCAGGCTTTCCCGGGGAGTGGGTGACCACGCCCCATGAATTGGGCTTTGAAGCGTCCGCCCGCCAGTTTGGTCTACCGTATTGGCATGTTGAAACACCGGATGAATTGCGCCGCGCCTATGAAGCGATTTTGAAAGAAAACCGCAGCGCGCTTCTGGAAATCAGGTTATCCCCGGAGGCGGACCTTGAGGTGTTTCACAGCCGGAGAAATGCACGGATATCACCGTGATTTTTGTACCTGCCGGATGGGGGTCGGATCTGTGTCAATCCGTGTGATCCGTCGGCAAAAGCGTGTTTGAAGAGCAAAGATCATAGCCCACAGATCACACGGATTGACACAGATGCAACTATTTTCAGTAACGGAGAAGACGATGGTTTCGGAAATATTTGATCCCGCCCGCTGGCGGGAAGTGGAAGGTTTTTCATTTACGGACATCACCTATCACCGCGCCGTGGACCAAAGGACGGTTCGGATTGCGTTCAACCGGCCGGAATCGAGAAATTCCTTTCGTCCCCACACGGTGGATGAGCTGTTTACGGCATTGGACCATGCCCGGGTGACCAGCGACGTCGGCGTTGTGATGGTTACCGGAAACGGCCCTTCCAGGAAGGACGGCGGATGGGCGTTCTGCTCCGGAGGGGATCAGCGGATCCGGGGAAGGGACGGCTACCAATATGAAGGAGATACAGGAACACCCGATCCGGCACGCCTGGGACGGCTGCATATCCTCGAAGTCCAGCGTCTGATCCGGTTCATGCCCAAGGTGGTGGTGGCCGTGGTGCCCGGGTGGGCGGCCGGCGGCGGGCACAGCCTGCATGTGGTGTGCGATCTTACCATCGCATCGGCCGAGCATGGCCGGTTCAAGCAGACCGACCCGGACGTGGCATCCTTTGACTCGGGCTACGGTTCGGCATATCTCGCGCGCATGGTCGGGCAGAAGCGCGCGCGCGAGATTTTTTTCCTGGGGCTCGACTACACGGCGAGGGAAGCCTTTGAAATGGGGATGGTAAACCTTGTGGCGCCCCATAAGGATCTTGAGGAAAAAGCCCTGGAATGGGCGTCGATCATGAACTCGAAATCGCCCACGGCCATGCGGATGCTCAAGTTCGGCTTCAACCTGCCCGATGACGGGCTGGTGGGCCAGCAGCTTTTCGCCGGAGAGGCCACGCGCCTGGCCTACGCAACGGACGAAGCGGAAGAGGGGCGGGCCGCGTTTCTGGAAAAACGTGCCCGGGACTTTACAAAATTCCCCTGGCATTATTAGAAAAGACAGCGCGCATCATGCCGGCATCGTTTGATACCCATTCCTACGGCCACACCCGTTCCGGCGGCGTTAACGCGTGGGTTTTGGCTGCCCGGCCGCGAACCCTCACGGCCGGGATGTCGCCCGTGATGTTAGGCGCCGCGGCCGCTGCAGCCCACGGCGGAGCCTTCCGCCCCGGCGTGACGGTCCTGGCGCTTGCCTGCTGCCTGCTTCTCCAGGTGGGGACCAATCTTGCCAACGATTATTTCGACGCGGGAAGCGGCGTGGACGATGACAACCGTCTGGGTCCGGTTCGGGTTACCCATTCGGGACTGGTTTCGCCCCATTGCGTGAAACGCGCATTTTATTTTTGTTTTTTCGCCGCCGCCGTTCTGGGCCTGCCCCTGGCGATAATTGGCGGTTGGCCGATCATTGCTATCGGGGTGCTGTCGATCCTTTTTGCCTATCTGTACACGGGCGGGCCGTATCCTTTGGCGCATCACGGGCTGGGAGAGGTGCTCGCCTTTGTTTTTTACGGCCTGGTGGCCACCGGCGGCGTGTACTGGCTCAATACACATTCCATGAGTACCGGGGCACTGGTTGCCGGCGCGGGTACCGGATGTATCGCGGCCTTTCTCATGGGGATCAACAACCTGCGCGATCTATACACGGACCGGAAGGCCGGTAAAATGACGTTCCCTGCTTTCCTGGGCGAGCCGGCGGCCCGCATCTTCGTGGCGGGACTTTGCCTGGTTTCGGTACTGATGCCGGTTCTCCACGTTTCCATATACCCGGATCAGCCGTGGGTTTTGCTTGCATCCGCAGGGGTCCTTCCGTTTATTCCGCGCTTTTCCAGGGTTCTCACTGCGCCCGTGGATGCGGGCTTCAACGGGATCCTGGCCGCGGCCGGCATGTACCTGTTCGTGTATGCGGTGCTTTTCAGTGCCGGAATGCTGATTAACCTGTAAAAAGTCGGGATCTGACGGCTTTAGGAAAGGTCCAGGATCAATGATTATAACCGGCATCAGGGCATACGCTTTTTCCATACCCTTTTTTCACCCCGTGCGGGTTGGAAACCATTTGCTTGAAGAGCGTACAGGGCTTCTGGTCCGCGTGGAAGATGGGTGTGGCCATTTCGGCTGGGGCGAGATCGCGCCGCTTCCCGGGCTGGACGCATATACCCCGACAGACTGCAAGCAAGATTTACGCGAACTGGCCGGGCGGATCCGCAAGGCCGGGGCGGTCGATGAAACCTCAAAACTATCCCCTGAAGAACATTCACACTGCGAAGCACAACCGGATACCTCGCCGGATGCGTCATCGGATGCGCCGTGGAAGGATGAGCGTTTCCGGCCGGCCGTTCGATTCGGTCTGGATTCCGCCGTACTCGCGCTGATGACCGGCGCCGGGCGAAATCCCGCGCACAGACCCGGAGACCCGATTGCTGCATCGATCAACGGCCTGTTTATCCCGGAACCGGATATGACATCCGTTCGCCGCCAGGCGGACCGGATTGTCGCATCCGGCGTTTCCACGGTAAAGGCCAAGATCGGCAGGATTGCGCTTGAAGCAGAATCCGCCGCGATCCGCTACCTTTTCGGCCGCTGCGGGGGCAATGTAACCTTCAGGCTGGATGCCAACCGGTCGTTTAACCTTGACACGTACAGGGCCTATTACAGGCAGTTATCGGATCTGCCGGTGGAATACGTTGAAGAACCATTGGAAAACGCCGATTTCCGGAGTGCCGCAGCCGTGGGTTGGCCTCTGGCGGTGGACGAATCCCTTCCGTCTTACTGGAACGATAGGACGGGGCTGCCGGAAGATCTGCCGGATGCGGTTTCGCGCATCATCGTCAAGCCGGCTACCCCGGTCGGTTTTTCAAACGTGATGCGGTTTTTTTCCGGCTCCCGGACGGGTTCGCTGCTGCCGGTGATCAGCTCCGCCTACAATACAGCCTATGGCATCTGCAGCCTTCTTTTGCACCTGAAACACTCTCACGGAGCGGATGCAATCGCCCACGGACTGGATACCGGTGCTTTTCTGCAATACGATCTCTCCGATCCGCCGCCGGTGATCCGAAAGGGGCGCATTACTGCTTCGGATTGTATCCTTTGGGAAAAAGACCTGCCGGATTGCGGCCTGACAAACGAGGTGCGATTGTGAATGCCGCGGATCCATACCGCTTTATGAAAGACGGCAAAATCGATATTGCAGCGGTTTTTGCGGAACATAGAGACCGGCCTGCCGTTATCCATTTGTCCGGTCATTGCGGATCGGGCCGGGGATTTCAGTCCTGCTATACCTACGGGGATGTTTTTTATATCCTGCAAGCCCTTGACTCGGCCCTTTGCCGCCAGGGCGTGTCTGCCGGCAGCCGGTTGGCCCTGTATGCGGACAATCGCCCGCTTCATTATTTTCTTTTTTTCCTGGCCTGGATCCGGGGCGACCTGTTTGTGCCGCTTGATTTTCAGTCGCCGGTTGACCGGGTATTGTCTTCTGTCTGGGATGGATTCGGAACCGCCTCCGGCACACAAGCCGGGACGGATGCAAGCACGGATCAAGAGTCTTTCGCCCTCATCATTGGAAAAAAGGATGTTCGATCCGATAAGAATGCGCATGCGGTTTCATCGGAATTCGCCGATCAGGACAAGGTAAGCGGCCGGAACGTTAGAACAAAGCGCATTCCAAAGAGTATCGTGGATGCGGATGATCTGCTTCGGGCGGTTCACGAAACCCGGGAGAAGGACGGGCTCAGCCCTGAGCCTTTGCGGCCGGCATTCCATCCCGTTGACATGAACCGGGAATGCTCCCTGTTATATACCTCCGGGTCCACCGGCCGGCCCCTTGGCGTGATCCATAGCGTGGGAAACCACGCATACAGCGCTGCAGGTGTCATATCCTTTCTCGGGCTCGAACCGGGAAGCCGATGGCTTGTGAGCCTGCCGCTCAACCACGTGGGGGGCTTGTCAATTTTCACCCGTATGTTCCTGTCAGGCGGTGCTGTGGTATTCCCGGAATCGCGGCGGGCCGTGGAATCGGCGCTTCAAGGATGTACGGCCGACTGCGTTTCCGTTGTTCCAACGCAGTTGATCCGGTTCATGGCATCCGATCAAACCATAAAGGCCCTTGCATCCATGAGGTCTGTGCTCCTGGGCGGGGCGGCGCCACCTGCATGGGCGATCATGCGCGCTCTGGATCTTTGCATACCGATTGTTCCCTCATACGGCTCCACGGAATCCTGCTCCCTTATAACGGCCGTCGCACCCGGATCCCCGCGGGACGCATATAAAACCGGAGGAAAGGTTCTTCCCCACAGGCAGCTTTCCACCGATGCGGCGGGAAGGATCCGGCTGTCCGGCGAGACCCGATTTTGCGTCTATCTGGAGGGAAACCGACGGATCCGGCCATTTGAGGATGGATGGTTTACCACGTCCGATCTTGGAGTGGAAGATGAATACGGCAACTGGCATATTCACGGCCGGGCGGATGAAGTCTTCATATCGGGCGGCGAGAATATCAATCCCTTTGAAATCGAGCAGTCCATCTCCTCTATTGGCGGAATCGATTCCGCCGTGGTGGTCCCCGCGCCCCATAAAGCGTTCGGGTTCGTACCATGGGCTTTTGTCGCCGGGCCCGCCGTTCCGGATCCGGAAACCATTGCAGCGCAGCTCAGAAAATTGCTGCCCGCTTACAAGGTTCCCAAACAGATCCTTTTCATGGAGCCCGGAGAGGCGGCAAAAGGGATCAAGGTCGACCGGGCATATTTTAAAAAAAAGGCGGCGGATATGGCCGGGGACGGCTGCCATTGAAACCATGCCTTCATATCCGATTTTATGGACGAGACACCGGGATTCCGTTGATTTTTCTGCATGGTTTCATGGGAAGCGCCGCTTCATTCGAGACCCTGGCCGGCCTTTTGCCGGATTCCATCCGGCCCGTTGGGATCGATCTGCCGGGACACGGAGAAAGCCGTTTTGACCGCCTGGCTTGCTCTGGAGACCTTGTTTCATTCATGGATGTCGGCAGGATAATTGTATCGGATCTGGAAGCTGCAGGCATCGACCGCTTTTATCTATACGGGTATTCCATGGGCGGCAGGGTAGCCCAAGCCGTCGCGCTTGTCGCACCACAAAAAATCCGTTGCCTCATGATCGAATCGGCCGGATTCGGAATTGCCGATCCGGAAAAGCGAAACGCCCGTTATGCGGCGGACCGCCGGCTGCTTTTAGATATTTCCGGGCCTCCGGACTTTGATGCGTTCCTGGATCGCTGGCATACGCTCCCCCTTTTCCGGACGCTTCCTACCGATCTGAAAGACGCTTTAAAAGCGGCAAAAAAAAACAATTCTCTTTCTGAGCTTGCGCGCGCCCTTGAGCTGCTAAGCGTCGGCAGCCAGCCGTTTTTTCTGCCAAAGCTGGCAGACGTACCGTTTCCCATTGTTTTATTCTGCGGGGCCGCGGACGAAAAATACCGCAATATTGCGCAAGATGCCGCAAAAAAGCTTCCCGGTTCCCGCCTGTCTGTCTTTCCGGATGCCTCCCACGACATCCATGTTCAATATCCCGTGGACGTGGCGGAGATGATAACAACTTTATTAACAAATTCTTAGAAAAATTTGAGTCGGATGCATCCGGTTTATGGGCGGGATGTCGATTTCGGAACCTCGTGGCGGGTACTGGAAAAAAGCACCACATAAAGATATCCGGCGTAACAGGCGATGGCGGCTGCGGCCAGTACGGGATAGCGATATCCCAATGGGGCTATTACCATGACGATGGCCCAGTGAAGAAGAATGGTGCTTCGGGAGTGAAGCTGTATGGGAAAGTCGTTGTAACGGCATATGATGGCAAGACCGCACAGGTTCCAGCCGTACAGGGCTGAAAAAGAATGCAGCCGCATGAGCCATGCCATGCGGTTCGCGTCATAGGATGGCGAAAGAAATTCCAAAAGGATGTATGCGATGCCGGTAAGCGATGTGACGATCAAAAATCCCATGCCGGATAGCAGAAACTGCTTTTGCTGAAGATCTTTGCCAAGCCGGGCAAACAGGTAGAGGACCATGACGACGGATGCGAACAACACCAGGGTGACGGCGAGCTGGGGGAGAAATACTTCGGCCAGGATAAAGCCGAAAAAGATGATCACGCCCAGGTTGATGATCCAGAATGCGGCCGTTTTCAGTGAATCGATCCGGCCGCCGGCGTCTTCCATAATAGTGAATATGAGTGACATGGTAATCAGGGAAAGCGGAAAGGAATACCCCAGGAAAAACATGTTAAGCTCGAGCTTGGGAATGGTTATGAAATGGCGGAATTCCGCGTTAATGATTACCAGAGCGGCGATCACCATCCCGATGGAAAGGCAAAGCAGGGCCGCGTGGTGAAATTTTTCGGATACCGGCGCGCTTTTTAAAAAAAAATTGACCGGGAAGAAGGAAAAACGGCGGATGCGGACGGTCTCGACGATCCATACGAGGATCGGCGTGAACAAAAGCACCGGCAGATAGATCTCGAAAAAGGCGAAAAAAGCATACAGGATGGTCAGAAACAGAAAAACGCGAACTTTTACGGAGAGGGCGTCCCGGGGTTCGCTGTAGTGGAGGAGGATGGAGCAGCCCGTGCACAGGTTGAACAAAAAAATGTGGAGGCGCTCGAACTGATAGTCCCCTAAAGGGTACAGCCGGTCCAGAAAGCCGAAGGCCAGCGCGATGGTCATCAGGAACATGAACAGTAATTTGTATCGAACATTCATAGCCGGATTTTCCCCATCAAAGCGCTGTTTCGGGGGTTATTCTGGGGGCTTGTTCGGGTTTGATCTGCACCCAGCACGTGCGACAGGGCGTCGGCAAGCGCCGTATGCCGGAACGCATACCCGGTTGAAAGCAGTTTTTCCGGCATGACCCGGGTGTCCGACAGGGCGGTTTCCCGTCCCATTTGTCCGAAAACCGCGCCGATGATTGATTCCGGGACCGCAAAAGGCGTCGGGCGGCCAAGGACCCGGCCCAGGATCCGGATAAAGCGCTCGTTTCTCACCGGTTCGGGAGAAACGATATTGACCGGCCCCTCAATGGCGTCATCGGCCAGGATGTGCAAAAACGATCCCGCCACGTCATCGATTCCAATCCAGCTCACGTGCTGTTTTCCCGAGCCGATACGTCCCCCGAGTCCCGCTGAAAAGACCGGAAGCAGCGTTTTTAGGGCGCCGCCCGCCGGCGTCAGAACGATGCCGATACGCAGAAAAACGCTCCGGATGCCCGCGGCCGCGGCCGGTGCCGCAGCGGCTTCCCACTGCCTGCACACATGGGAGATGAAATCATCTCCAAACACGCTTTTTTCCGTCAGGATCTCGTCGCGACGGTCTCCGTAATACCCGATGGCTGAAGCGCATGCAAACACTTTAGGCGGATTTTTAAGCGCTGAAAGCGCCCGGGCGATAAGAGCGGTGGTTTGCGTCCGGCTTTCCAGGATTCGTTTTTTTTTCCTGCGGGTCCAGGGTACGTTGCCGATGGTTTCTCCGGCAAGATGAATGACTGCATCGATGTTTTCCATTTTTCCGTCATCGATCCATCCGCCGGCCGGATCGTAGGAAACATCGATGCCGTTGCTGGCCGTGCTCCGGCTGCCCGACACCCGCACAAGGCGGCCAACCCGGTGGCCGCCGGTGCGCAGAAAGGAAACAAGCGTCGATCCGATTACCCCGCCCGCCCCGGAAACCAGTATGTTCATAGGTGAAAGATCGTATGTTTTGTGGCATGCGATATCCGCGGCAAGCGTGCGGTGCCGATAGGAGAATATCCGTTCGAGCCGTGAGGAAACGTTTTTTTCCATGGCGGCCGGCACGAGGGTTGAAAAGGGAAGGGCATATTCGATGGAATCCACCATGATGCAGGCATTTTCAGTGTCCGGTAAAAAATGGTGGGTGTGAACCCAGCTGGAAAAGGGGCCACGGACCTGCCGGTCGCGAAAGAAACGATTTTTTTCATACCCGGTATGCCTGGCTGTCCAGGAGACGGGAATATGACCGATCGGTCGGATTTTCAGGCGAACCTCGGCGCCGGTCCGGATCCCGCCGGTTTTGGAGACCAGTTCCGCCTTGTCCCATGGGGGCGATAGCCGCTCAACGGCTCCGTCGTGTTCATGCCAGGAAAATACATCTTCAACCGGCGCTTGGATCCGGGTTTTTTTTGTAAAAAGAGATGTTTTCATGTTGTCTTGTCGTGCTTTGGTGGCTTTCCAGGGGCGCGGGTTCCGTCGTTTGCCTTATCCGGGTCCGGGCCGCGGCAGACGCTGCACCGGTCGTCCCCGCACATTTGGCAGTGATGGCAGTCTTTGCAGGGATGCTTTTTTTTTCGTTCCGGTTGGCATTCCGGCTCCCACACAAGGCCTTTGAGCCCCGGAACCCTGACAAACGGCATGGATATTCTCCCTGAATATTGATGCACTCGTAAAAAGTCTCGATCTGACGGCTTTGTAAAAAGTCCAATATCTGCGCCTGCGTGCGATTTTTCAGGCATATTGGAACATATGATGCGCGTCCTTCGCCAGCGCATCATATGCGGTTAATCGCGACTTTTTACGAGTGCGTCGATATTGAAACCGGCCAACTGCATTATGTCTGGTCTATGCGACGTTTTATCCCACTATACCCCGACATTGTCAAAAGTTCATTGAGTTGTTTGGCAAAAAAGTATATTTTCTTCTTCTATGCATCGTTTGCATGAAAACGGTTTTTCGGGTATTTCCTTTTTCAGGGGCACCGGATCAAAGGGAAAATGCCCCTTCGGGAGGATTGTTTTAGAGGGAGTTTATTATATGTCGCTGAGTCTTGACGAAAAATACGAAATCATTTATGCGCATGAGGAAAATTTTGCATATGCCCTTGCCAAGCGGGTGGTCAAAAAACCCGAAGTATCCGTCTGGATGATCCTTATCCCGATTCTTTTTCTTCATCATGCGCATAAAATCAACCAATACAAGGCCGGTGTGAAACAGTTTGCCGGCGGCATCCTTGCATCCAAGAAAAAGGCCCTGGACAAGTCCTACAAGGAGGCTTCCACAGGCGAGGAGCTGAATTACGGACCCGACGATTATTTTCCGGATGTAGAGCTCAAAACACTGCATGAGCGCGCCCTGGCGCAAAAGCAGGCAAAGGTGATCCGGATCATGGAATTCCATTATAAAGCGCTTTTCAATACCGAAGGGGGATCCATGACGGAGTTGCTCCGGAAAGCATACGGCGGTCCCGGCGAGTACCGGCATTATTTCAACCGGCTTGCAGAGGCCGAGAAGGCGCTTAACCAGTATCTGGTGGAAAACGTTCATACCAACGGTGAATCGGTTACGGTTGTGAAACAGATTGAAAAATGCTGCCAGGAGCTTCGGGAAGAGGAGCTGAAAGCGTTTTTTAAATAGAGGCCGAACGAAAACCATCTTTTTCGCCAATCTGTGCGTCCGGCTCAAATTTTAATCCTCAAAATACGCCCGGTATTTCTTTGGTTAAAATTTTTGCCGTCCTTGGCATTGACGAAAAATCCTGGTTTTCGTTCGGCCTCTAAATAGTCATGTACGTTTTACAAAGTCGTCTGATTGCGGCTTTTACGAGCGAAATAAAACTGCGAGGGCAAAATGGCCGGAAAAACAGTATCGGAAAAAATATTCGACGCCCATCATGTGGACAATCCTGCGGGCGATATGCACGTTATCTCCCTGGACGCGGTGTTTTGCCATGAAATAACCACGCCGGTGGCCATCAACGACCTGGCCGCACGGGGGAAGGACCGGGTGTTCGACCCGGAAAAGATCATGGTGGTCATTGATCATGTAACACCCGCCAAAGACTCGAAAACCGCCATGCAGGGCAAGATCCTGCGGGATTGGGCGCGCAGGAACGGGATTCCGCGTTTTTTCGATGTCGGCAGAAACGGCGTATGCCATGCGCTGTTTCCGGAAAAGGGGTTTGTCCGGCCCGGGTACACCGTTATCATGGGGGATTCCCATACCTGCACCCACGGGGCATTTGGTGCATTTGCGGCAGGGGTTGGCACAACGGATCTCGAAGTCGGCATTCTCAAGGGCGTGTGCGCGTTTCGATACCCCGGCACCATGAAGATCGTGGTCAACGGGAAACTGTCTCCCGGAGTGTACGCCAAGGATCTGATCCTTCATATCATCGGGAAGATCGGTGTCAACGGCGCCACGGACCGCGTCATTGAATTCGCCGGGCCCGTCATAGACGAAATGTCCATGGAATCGAGGATGACGCTGTGCAATATGGCGGTGGAGGTGGGTGCAACATCGGGGATCTGCTATCCGGACGAAACCACGGTTGAATACCTGTGGCCCTTTATCCGGGATGAATACGATTCTCCGGATGCCGCACTTGCCGATTGCAGGAAATGGCTGCCGGATCCGGATGCCGCCTATGAAACGGTCATGGCGATCGATGCTTCCGAAATACCTCCGCTGACCACTTTCGGGTACAGGCCGGACAATGTGCGGCCGGTATCGGAAATGGAAAAAACGCCGGTGGACCAGGTCTATATCGGATCGTGCACCAACGGTCGGATCGAGGACCTGCGGGTGGCCGCAAACGTCCTTGCCGAAAAGAAAATCGCCGACACCGTACGGGGGATCGTATCCCCCGCCACGCCGGGAATCTTCAACCAGGCCCTGGCGGAAGGGATCATCCAGACCTTCATGGATGCCGGGTTCTGCGTTACCAATCCCACCTGCGGGGCGTGTTTGGGGATGAGCTGCGGCGTCATCGCCGAGGGCGAGGTTTGCGCATCGACCACCAACCGGAATTTTTACGGACGCATGGGAAAAGGCGGGATGGTCCACCTCATGAGTCCGGCCACCGCGGCGGCCACGGCACTGGCGGGGTATATCACCAATTCGAACCTGTATAACGGATAAAAACCATGGATCAGACAACGAACCATTTCAGCGGCAGCGTCCTGTTTCTGGACCGAAACGATATCAATACCGATGAGATCATTCCGGCCAAGTACCTGACCGAAATATCGAAAGAAGCGCTGAAGCCCTACCTTCTTGAAGACCTGGACCTGCCCGGATTCGACCCGGACACGGACCTGGCGGGCCGCCGGGCGATCGTGACCCGCGCGAATTTCGGGTGCGGCTCGTCCCGGGAGCATGCCCCGTGGGCGCTGGAGGCAAACGGTATCCGCATGGTTATCGCCGGGAGTTTCGCCCGGATTTTCAGGCAGAACATGTTCAACTGCGGTATGCTGGCAGTGGAACTTCCGGCTGATGTCATCGAATCGCTTTTTGCCGGTTTTTCCGGAAGCGAAACCACAGTTACCGCCGACCTGGAATCCGGATTGCTTCATTTTTCAGCAAACGGAAAAACAGAGGAAATCCCGTTTTCCATCTCCGAATTCGACCGGGCCCTGGTTAAGGCCGGGGGTTGGCTCGAATTTGCCGACAACAAGTATTGACGGCTTCGTAAAAAAGGCTGGTCCCGCCATTGCGGCACCAGCCCTCTTCTAACATGTCAATGCGTTTTACCACTGGATTTTACGGGCTTTTAACCTCAATTTTTCTCGGCTTGGCCGCTTCGGCCTTGGGCAGTACGAGATTGAGGCAGCCGTCTTCAAGCCGGGCGTCGATCTTGTCCTGATCGATCTGCTCAGGGATTGTGAACTGCCTGAAGTACTGCCCCACCTCGTATTCGATCAGTAGATCCTCCTCGTCTTTCCCCTCGTAAGGCGGCATTTCACCGGTGATGGTCAGCGTATTCTCCCGGAGATCGATGTTGAGATTTTCCGGGGTCACGCCGGGCATATCGGCCACCAGGTTGATCTCGCTATGGGTCTCGAAAATATCCACTGCGGGAATGAACACCGGTCCGCTACGGGTCTGCTCCGCCTGGCCGGACACTTCCTGCTTTTTTCCGACCTGGAGTTCTTTTCCTTCGTCATGGTGCGTCATTTTGCCAGCCCTCCTTTCGATATTGCCTCCAAACTGGTTTGATGCCGTTCGATGGAGCCTATTTGATCTCTATTTTTCTGGGTTTCGCAGCCTGGGCCTTGGGAACCGTCAATTCAAGAACACCGTTTTTAAGGGTTGCACTCACTTTTTCCCGATCAATATCGCCGGGAAGGGCAATCGCCCTTGAAAAGCGTCCGCTTTCCCGCTCCCTGCGGTGATACTTGGCCTTGGGGTCCACCTCGATCTGACGTTCGCCGCTGATAGTCAAGTTTCTGCCCATTGTCTGAATATCAAGCTTGTCAGCCGCAACGCCGGGAATTTCAGCCCGGACGATATAGGCATCCTGCGTTTCGGTCAGGTTAACCAGCGGGAAAACACCAGCGCTTCTGGCGGCAGCCGCCGGCTGTCCCAATTGTCCGAATATCTGGTCCAGATGCCGCCTCATCCGGTCCAGTTCTCCGAAATGCGTGTGCAAGCCGTGTGCCGGAAAATTCCGCAATCCTCTTGTGAACATGAGTCAGCCCTCCTTCGTTGAATAATTGTTTTCATCGTCTTTGGCATCGATTCCGCGTTCTGCAAAAACCGACGGGCACAAACATCCCATCGGTACATATATCATTTATATGTAAAGTTAAATCAGTGTCTTGAATTTTGTAAATAATAAGCATTCACCATGCGGTGTCAAGAACGGTATTCTTTTTTTTAGCAGTGTATCAAAGTTATGATGCGGAAAATCTTTACAAAAGTTTACGCAGACGTTACTTATTATTCGAGGAAAAGCAGACGGCAGGTATTGTTCGGGTTAGAGGCTGGACCTGGCGTCAAAATCCTTATTACGGGGTCGTAAAGAACTGGATCGGGAGGTGTCAATTGGATTTTGACCTGACCGTTGAACAGGAAATGATCCGAAAGGAGGTTCGGGCGTTTGCCGAGAAGGAAATTGCTCCTGTAGCCGCCGACCTCGACGAACAGGAGCGTTTTTCCCCGGAGCTGACTTGCAGGATGGGCGATATCGGCCTGTTCGGCATGTTCGTCTTGGAGAAATACGGCGGCCAGGAATTGAACTACATTTCCTATATCATTGCCGTCGAGGAAATCGCCCGGGTCGACGGCTCCCAGGCAGCCACCGTCGCAGCCGGAAACTCTCTGGGCATCGGCCCCATCTACTATTTCGGCACCGAGCGACAAAAGGAAAAATACCTTCCGGAACTCTGCAGCGGCCGGAAGCTGTGGGGATTCGGCCTGACCGAGCCGTCCGCCGGCTCCGATGCGGGTGCATCGAAGACATCGGCGGTGCAGGACGGAAAGGAGTGGGTCCTTAATGGATCGAAAATCTTCATCACCAATGCGGCCTGCGATTTGTCGGCAGGAGTAACCGTTCAGGCCGTGACCGGCCAAAGATCCGACGGCCGGCCCGTGTATACCTGCTTTTTGGTGGAAGACGGGACCCCGGGTTATAAGGCCGTTCCCATGCACGGAAAAATGATGTGGCGGGCCTCCAGCACGGCCTTGTTGTATTTCGACGATGTACGCGTGCCGGCTGAAAATGTCCTGGGTGAGCCGGGCCATGGATTCCATCAGATGCTGTCCACCCTTGACGGGGGCCGTCTTTCCATCGGGGCCATGGGCCTGGGAGGAGCTCAAGGAGCCTTTGAAGCCGCACTGGCATACGCCAAAAAGCGGGTGCAGTTCGGAAAACCCATTTCAAAATACCAGGCGGTCGGCTTTAAGCTGGCAGATGCCGCCACCGGTCTGGAATGCGCACGGAACCTTCTGTACAAAGCCTGCTGGCTTCGGGACCGGGACCGGCCCTTCCAGAAGGAGGCGGCCATGGCCAAGCTCTATTGCTCCGAGCTCATGGGGCGGGTCGTTGACAGTGCCGTCCAGATTCACGGGGGATATGGTCTGATGAAGGAATACAACGTGGAGCGCTTCTACCGGGACCAGAAGCTCCTCGACATCGGGGAGGGCACTTCAGAGATCCAACGGCTTGTCATATCCCGCTATATCGGATGCTGACGGCTTTTTTTCCAAGCGGCATTCCGGAAAACCCATACAATGAGATTAACGCTCAAGCAGGAGGTAACATGGCTGAAAGTCAAAATGTCGTTCACATCGAAAGGCAGGAAAAAGTCGCCGTCATTACGCTCAACCGCCCGGATGCGATGAATGCCATCAATTTCGGGATGCTGGATGCACTGACGGAGGCGATTGATTCTGTCCGTTTCGACCCGGAAATTCGGGTGCTCATCATTACCGGTGCCGGGGAAAAGGCTTTTTGCGCGGGCGCCGATCTCAAGGAGCGCCACGAGATGCCGGAGATTCGTGTAAAGGCATTCCTCCACACGCTTCGCCGGCTTTATTCAGACATCGAAGCATTGAGCAAGCCGGTCATCTCCGCCGTCAATGGTTTCGCACTGGGCGGCGGCATGGAGATGGCTCTGGCAACCGATATCCGGATTGCTTCGATGAATGCTTCCATGGGACTGACCGAAACCCGGCTTGCCGTTATTCCCGGCGGGGGCGGCACACAGCGGCTTCCCCGGATTATCGGAAAGGCCAAGGCCAAGGAGCTCATTTTCACGGGACGCCGGGTGGACGCCCGCGAAGCCCTGGACGTCGGATTGGTCAACCAGATCTGCGAGCCGCATCTGCTCATGGACGAGGCGATGATCATGGCGCAAATGATCTGCGAGGCCGGGCCCATTGCCATCGAGCAGGCCAAGTATGCCATCGATGCCGGGCTTGAAACCGATCTCGGCACAGGGCTTGGCATCGAGTCGAATGCCTACCGGGTTACGATTCCTACCCAAGACCGGCTGGAGGGCATATCGGCTTTCCTGGAAAAGCGAAAGCCCGTCTACACGGGAAGATAGGTGGCTATGAAGCCAAACCGGGAGTATATCCGATATTCAATGCATCAGGGAGGCCCGGCATATGAACGAAAACAGGGATCACTGGATGGCCCAGGAAGCGCTTTTGGATGAGCGCATGAACGAGGCGCTCTGGCCCGGCGGCCAGGAAGCCGTGGACCGGCTGGCAAAGCAGGGGAAGAAGCCGGTGCGTGAACTGATCGATCGGCTTATCGACCCGGAAACCCGGTTTTTCGAGCTATCCCGTCTTGCCGGTTTCGGGATGGGCTATCCCGGAGCGGACGATGTGCCGTGCGGTGGAATCGTTACCGGCATCGGCAAAATCCACGGCAACTGGACGATGATCATCGCAAACGACCCTCGCGTCAAAGCGGGGACCTATTTTCCCGTTACCCTGAAAAAACACATCCGGGCCCAGGCCATTGCGGAGGAAAACGGGCTCAACTGCGTATACATCGCTGATTCCGGCGGTGCCTACCTTCCGATGCAGATTGATGTCTTCCCCGATGACGGGCATTTTGGGTCCATGTTCTACAACATGGCCCGGATGAGCGCAAAGGGGCTTCGCCAGGTCACCATGAGCACGGGGGGCAATACGGCCGGCGGTGCATACATCGTCTTCATGGCCTGCGAGTCGGTGATGATCGACCGGATGTCCTATTCCTTTCTGGGTGGACCGCCGCTGGTGAAAATGGCGACCGGCGAGGTGATTTCCGCGGAAGACCTTGGCGGAGCCAGAGTGCATACTCAAATATCAGGCGGAGCCGACCATTTCTGCAAAAGTCAGGACGAGGCCGTCGACTGCGTGCGGGAAACCCTGTCCCTGGCGCCCGCCCGTAAAATTCATTTGCACCGGTATGAAGATCGCCCGCCCGGCCAGCCGATTGAACGACTCTATGATATCCTGCCGGTAACCGGCAGTCAGGCCATCGATGCCCGCGCTATTATTGAAACCATTGCGGATGACGGGGGTTTTACCGAGTACAAAAAGCATTACGCACCCGGACGAGGCGACAACATCGTGACGGGTCGGATCCGGTTAAAGGGTTTTCCCGCCGGCATCGTGGCCGCTAACAAGATCGGCGTTATTTTCGAGGAGGCGGCCCGCAAAGCGGCGGAGTGGATTGTCCGGTGCAGCCATGAAAAAATTCCGATCCTTTTTCTCCAGGGATCTCCGGGGTACATGATTGGCTCCGATGCGGAGCACGGGGGTATCGGGAAGTACGGCGCGGACATGGTCCGGGCGGTATCCTGCGCACAGGTGCCGCGAATTCAGCTCGTTATCGGACAGGACAACGGTGCGGCCAACTACGGAATGAGCGGCCGGGCCTACCGGCCGAGGTTTCTTTTTCATACCATGCGAAGCCGGACGTCGGTCATGAGCGGCAAAAGCGCCGGTGGGGTTTTGCTTTCCATTGAAAAGAGAAAACGGGAAGCGGCGGGCAACCCTATGACCGATGAAGAATGCAGCCGTTTTTACGAAAAAATGGTCGAAAAATACGACGGGGAAGCGCACCCGTTCTACTGCGGCGCACGGCTGCTTTCCGACCGGGTGCTGAAATTCTCCGAGATCCGGGACTGGCTCGAAATGGCCCTGGAGGTAAGCCATCTGCAGCCTGTGGGGGAGCCTTCCTTCGGCAACTTCCGCTTCTGATCGCCGACGGCTTGGTAAAAAGTCAAAAAAATGAGCAAATTTCATTTTACCCGTTTTAATCTATTGAAATTTGATGCATTGTATTGTATATTACGAGTGCAGTTATTAGACGGGTGTCTGGAAAATGTCACGGAACCTTTCTTGTTTTCATCCATTTTCTGCAGTTTTCACTACCGAATACACGTTTGTGCCGCAGTGTTTGTCAGGCGGCAGCTCTTTATGGTATAAAATTTGCATATTATTCTGGTACGGCGATAGCCAATATAAACAAGAATCACCAGAAGGGGTATTTCATGCAAGAAGAGAATCTCAGCATTCGCATCCGGAAGTTTCTGGAAGAGTATGAGTGCCTGAAGCGTGTGCATGGCGAGCCATGCAGGATGAATGGTGCTGAACTGCTTAAAATCATAAAGAAAAATAACTTCGAAGACATTCTTAAACAGATGCGCGACGACGAAGACAACCATCAGAGGTTCGCGCGCACCGAAGCCACGATCCTTTCGGTGTTTACACTCAAGGATTTTTTTATCCGGCTTCTTCCGGAACTGAAAAGGGCCTTCCAGATACCCTATATATGGATCACGCTAATCGATGATACGCCCGTGTCGCGCCTTGCCAAACTGGCAGTGCAAAAGGAAGCCACAGGCGATGGTCCCGCAGGGCAAGTCGCTTTTATACGGAACGAAGATTTTGAAGGCATTTTTAAAAACGGACCCAAGCCGGTGATGACAGGTAGGTACACGAGGCCATACAGCCATGTTTTTCCGGATGGCCACAATTTTTCGGTCCGATCCATGGTGATCGTTCCCCTTTATGTCGACGGAACGGTAGCAGGATGCGTTAATTTCGGTCATTTCGTATCCAATCGGTTTGAGCCGTCCATGAGCTTTGGAGATATCGATTTGATCCGGCAGCTTACATTGAAGATATCCCTTAGTCTTTCACGGGTTGCCGCTCATGAAACCCTGAGTTACCTGGATCGGCACGACGCCCTTACGGGACTGTTGAACCGGAAAGCATTCGATAAAGAGCTTCAGCGGGAATTCGGCAGGTCACTACGCCATGAAAACGATCTTGCCATTGCTTTTCTCGACCTGGACGGCTTCAAGGGCTTGAACGAGCTGCACGGACACGAATACGGCGATATGGCAGTCAAGTACCTGGCAGACACGATACGGAACTTAAGCCGTGCAGAGGATACGCCTGCCCGGTTCTCAGGGGATGAATTCGTGCTGATGCTTCCGGAAACCCGATCCGATGTATCCGGAATGATGATCCGGCGGATCCAGGATTACCTGGATGAAAATCCCTTCGAATACGGCGATACCCGATTTTGTTTGCGTCTGAACTGGGGCGTCGCCTCCTTGGATGAGGAGCATATCGAAACCCCGAGGGAGCTTGTAAAAACCGCTTATAACCGCCTGAACGACACCAAGGTGACGAGCGGCTACGATGTTTCCGCCGGAAGGTCAGCCATGGCAAATGTTTTCAAGATCCATGCTTCCTGAATGGCGAATTTTTGACTATAATTCGGGAAGATAAGTCGGAATACCGGCAATCCCGATAGAATACGAAATGTATTACGGATACTGTAAAAAGAGCGCCGCTTCCATCGGGAAGCGGCGCTCTTTACGTGTTGCGGTGTAAATGGTTCGACGAGACAGATCAATCCCGTGTAAACTTCACACCAAAGCTAAATCGCAATAGAAATCGGTATCGACATCGCCTTGACATATAAGATATAATAAATAAACGCTGATTGTGTGAAGTCTGAGTAAATCCGGCGCAGTTCCACGCTAAATACCGATTTCGAGCCTGATTTCGATTTCGATAAAAACCGGCCCCGAATGACGGTATTCCGGCATTCGGGAGCCGTCGACGAGATGTAAGGGTATTGATCACGATGACGTTATCCGATAACATCCACATACCGGAAAGCGAAATTCAAATTTCTGCCATCGGGGCGCGGGGCCCTGGCGGCCAGAGCGTAAACAAGTCTGCCACGGCGGCTCATCTTCGTTTCGATATCCATGCGTCTTCTCTGCCGGACGAGTTGAAAAAACGGCTGATGGCGGAAAGAGACAAAAGAATTTCCCGCTCAGGGGTGGTCGTCATCAAATCGATGCGTTTTCGGAGCCTGGAAGCCAACCGGGAAGATGCCTTGCAGCGCCTTTACATGCTGATCCGAAAGGCAGCCCTGATCGCAAAGCCCAGAAAACCGGTCAAGCCCGGCCCCGCGGCGCGTAGGCGGCGCCTGGACAGCAAAGCCAGGCGTTCCCGTACCAAGTCCATCAGGGGGAAAATCGACCCGTCGCGGGAGTGATCCGAATGATTGCGATGATGCACTTGTTTTTTTTGTAATCGGTAATATTATTGCGTATGTAACGCCTTTTGAAAAACAGGATTTTTCGAGGTGAAAGCCGTCAGCTCGCGATTTGTTGGGAGTGCCTTAAATATAAGCCGGACGCAGAAATTGGCGGAAAAGACGGTTTTCGTTCAGCCGCTACGTATCCATTTACAGTTGGTCCGATTGCTGCTGCATCGGTCAGAATAATTTCGTAGCACGAACAAGGGGGGAAGGAAGGACTCAGATGAAAAAGCTTCTGAAAATAACCGGCATCATTGCTGTCGTATTGGTTGTGCTGGTGGTGGGCGTGCTGGCAGCCGCAAAGATCCTGATCACCCCGGATCGGGTCCGGGAAATCGTCATCCCCCTGGCTGAAAAGGAACTCAACCGGCCGGTTGCCATTGGCGATATTGATATCCGGATTTTCTCGGGGATCGTCCTATCCGATTTTGAAATAGGCGGCAAGGCAGTAGACGAAAAGTTCGTATCGGCGGAATCGCTCGTTCTTCGTTACCGGTTCTGGCCGCTTCTGCGGTTTTCTGTCGAAGTCGACGAGGTGCGGCTGGTTTCACCGGATCTCCGGGTGGAACGATATGCGGATGGAACTTTCAATTTTTCCGACCTCCTGGAGCGAGCTGAGAACAGTGAAGAAACCGTTTCCAACCAGCAAGCGGATCAGGCGGAGACCGATATTGCTGGCGAGAATGGTGAATCAGACAGGGCAGCCATTGATCTGCTGATCAACGAGATCGTCATATCCGGTGGAAGACTTGTTTTCATGGATCGGATGGTAGACAGGGAATACCGGCTAACGGACCTGAATGCGTCCATTAGCGACTTCTCACCGGACAGCGCGTTTCCTTTCGATATCTCAGCGACATTCGACAACGCATCGATTCGTCTGGAAGGGTCCGTCAACCCCACCGAGATGGGTGTTTTTTCCCGGATCCGAATCCGGGATTTCGACGTTGCCGCGTTCATGGCATATGCTCCGGAGGACCTTCCAGCAAACCTGACCGGCATGAAACTCGACATGGATATCCGCGCCGATGCATCGGCTGAAACCGTTGATTCCCAGGGGCGCATAACCCTGCGGAATATTGATTTCGTTCTTGACGACATGCCCGAGGCGCCTTTTAAGAACGCCAGGGTCGAGATCGATTATGAAGCGGGCGTCGATCTGGCCGAAGACAGCGTCACCATTTCTTCAGCCGAGGCCGATGTCAACGGCATCCGGCTGGCTGCATCCGGCTCCGTCCAATCTTTCTCGGACGATCCGGGGCTGAATATAACTGCACGGCTGCCCATGATCGCCATATCCGATATCCTGGCGGCTGTTCCGCGGAAACTGGTCGAGCCGGTTTTGGAAATGCAGCCCACCGGACGGCTCGGGGCGCAGGTTCACCTGCGCGGTGCGCCGGATGTTCCGGCGGAACTTGTGGAGCAGGGGGAGATCACCCTGGAGCAAATGACAGTCGCCATCAGCGAGTTAAAGCCTGAAATAAACGGGGCCATTCGTCTTGCCAGGGACAGCGCCGCTAGCGACAACCTTGTCGTCAACCTGGCCGGAAACCCGGTGCATATGAACTTTACCGCGGACAATCTCATGGGGGACATCATCCGTATCCGTCATACGGTAACCGCCGAGAGGCTTGATATCGACCGGATACTCGACGCCCTTGGGGTGGAAGAGGATGCGGACGCCGTACCGCCCCCTCCGGAGGACGAAGAAGCGGACCCCGCGGAAGAACCCGGGCCTTTTGATCTTCCCCTCCGTGTGGAAGGAGAGATTAAGGTGGCGGAGGCTGTTTTCCGCCGGATGACGGTCAGGCATTTCGATGTTGCCTATCTGCTTGAAGATAATGTTCTTACGATCGATCCTGTCCATGGGGACGTGGCAGGCGGCACCTTGGATGGCAAAGCGAAGTTGTATCTCGACCGGAAGCCCATATCGTACACTGCCGATATCACCGTGCGGGAGACGCACCTTGAAAACATGATCAACGCGCTTTTCCCGCGGGCGGCCGATACGCTTTTCGGGATCATGTCTTTCCAGGCGGACCTGGAGGGAGAAGGCGTAACCTGGCATTCCATCCGGGATTCCATGACTTCCCGGGCGGATATTAACCTTACCGACGGCAGACTATCCGGAACCGAACTATCAGGCGGACTTGCATCCTTTCTGGGGTCGGGACGTCTTGAGGTACTGGGTTTTGAGTCGCTGAAGGGAACGGCTGTTATGGAGAAAGGCCGGTTCAGGATAGACAGCAATCTCGACGGAGAGGATATCCGCATGGCGCCTGCCGGCTCCATCGGCCTGGACGGATCCATCGATATGGCCCTGGATCTTCGGATGGCGCCGGATCTGGTTGCGGATATCGGCGCGCAGAAATTGGTTTCGGGACTGGCAAGGACCGACGACGGATGGCGAATCGTTCCGGTAAAGGTCCGCGGTTCACTATGGTCCCCCCGCTTCGATCTGGATGCTTCCGCTGTGAGGGAGCAGCTTCATGAAAGGGGAAGGGACGAGTTGAGGCGGCAGATACAGGACAGGGGGCTTGACCGCCTGCTGCCTCGCCAAACGGATGAATCGGATGAAAAGACAGAAGGGGAAAGGGAAGGGGGGCAATCATTGGAAAGAAAACTCGAGGATTCCATCCGCCGCCTTTTCAACTAGAATTCCACCAGGACTTTGAGGCTGTCATTTTCCCCGGATCGCCGGAAGGCCTCTTCAAAACTGGGAAATGGATAAACGGCGGTTATCAGGGGCTCCACGTCGATGCGGCGGTTTTTCAGATGATCAAGGGCAAAATCCATATTACCGCATCGCGACCCCAGGACGCTCAGTTCGTTGATTACCACCGCGGACAGGTCGACGGCGGTGTTTTGGGGGAGTGTGGTCTTTACCACCACGATCCCTTCCGGGCGCGCCAAGGCAATGCAGTACCCGATTCCGGCGGCGCTGCCGGCAGCATCGACCGTAACGTCAAAGCTGCCCAGTTCCCGGAGAATGCCTTCCGGCGGGACGTCCTTTCCGGCAAGAAAGGTTTCCACGTTCTGTTGCTTTGCAATTGCCAGCTTTTCCGGATGCCTGCCCAGCAAAACCACGTTTTTGCCGTAGCAGGAGAGCGCCAGGGCGCACAGAATCCCCATGCATCCGTCTCCTGCAACCGCCACGCGGGTGTTTTGACCGATGGCGACCTGATCGGCGATCCGAAGGGCGGCGGCAAGGGGTTCCGCAAAAACCGCATGCCGGGTTGAAACCGGTTCCGGAACCAGGCGGAGGTTTTCCACCGGCACAACACAGTATTCGGCAAACGCCCCGTCCTTTCCGCGGATTCCGATTGCCTTCCGCTTCGGGCAGTGCCGCCTATCCGCGCAGCGTCCGCATCCGATGTTGATGTCCGCCACAACCCGCCTTCCCTCCAGGCCGGGGCGGGCGGGACATTTTTCCACCAGGCCAACGAATTCATGGCCGGGAATTCCTGAAAAATCGGCATACCCGTTAAAAATTGCCCGGTCTGTGGCGCATATCCCGGCTGTCAGAATCCGTACCAGCGCTTCTTCATATCCGGGCTCCGGAACCGGGGTGTCAACATTCACAATCGTTCGGTTTTCAAACCGCACGGCTTGCATGGTACGGTTTTTCTGCATAACAGATTATACCTTGGCGTGAGAGAAGGTCCATCCCCCGGAGGCCTCGTCAAATGCCATGTCCTGGAAGACATTGGGAAAGTGTTTTTCGCATATGGCGGCGATCTTTCCGGTTACCAGGCGGATTTCCTCCTCCGCGTGGGGGGATGTGCGCATTTCGATGATATGCCGCCAGGCGCGCAGATTTCCGGTAACCATGATGGTGGTTCCCAGGCCGATGGGGGCGAGCCGGCGGAACATGGAGGTGAGCTGCTTTTTGGTCGTGAAATCGGCGATGTCATCCATTCCGAAAATTTCAGCCAGCTCCTTTTGGGCGTTTTCGAGAAAGTCTACGACCTCGCCGATCTTTTGCTTTGCCTGGTCGTTTTCGGCGGCGCTGTCCGGGATCCAGAAGGGGATGTCATCCAGGCGGACGTAACGCAGGCTTTCCTGGGAGTACGCCATCCCTGCCCGGTGGCGAACAAGCTCATGGGTAAAGACCCGCGAGACGTTTCTGCAGATAAAGGTCAGGCTGGCGTGTTCAAGCACCGAGCCGTGCCCGCTTTTAAGAACGTTTTCGATGTAGGTGTCGTTTCCCTGTCGCACCCGGGTTACATTCGGGTTGGTGGATTCCGGCTTGGAAGGATCATAGGGCTGCCAGCTCCGGTAGCACATACGTCCCCCGGCCTCTACTAGGTTTTCGCAGTCGGACACCGACGGGTCGGGCTTCCAGTCAGGTGCGCCGATGTCTTTCAGGTAGGCTTCGAGTCCTTCGGGTTCGAGCATGGTTTTTGCAATCAGATAGACTGTTGGCTCTTGAATCGGTCGCATGGTTTCCCCCTGTTGGTGTTTAGGATTCCTCTGTGCCTTTTTCCTCATCCTGGACGGCATGGTGGACTTTCCACCATGCCTTCATGACGGAGTGAATCAGCGTTGCCAGCGGTATGGCAAGAAACAGCCCCCAGACCCCCCACAACCCGCCGAAAACTAGCACAGCCACTATGATGGCCACGGGATGAAGGTTGACCACCTCCGAAAGGAGAAGCGGTACCAGGATGTTGCCGTCCACGAGCTGGATCAGTCCGTAAGCGATCATCACATAAATGAATTCATTGGAAACACCCCATTGAAAAAAGGCAACGAGGGCGATGGGTATGGTCATGACAGTGGCGCCGATATAGGGCACCAGAACGGAGATCCCGACGAAAAAGGACAAAAGCATTGCATAATTCAGATCGAGCATCAGGAAAGTGATAAAGGTTACTACCCACACGATGAGAATTTCCAGGATTTTCCCTCGCACGAAATTGGCCACCTGCTGGTTCGCCTCGCGCCATACCTCGGTTGAGAGTTCCAGGTTCCTTGGCAAAAGCCTTGCGGTCCACGAAAGAATAATATGCTTGTCCTTTAAAAAGAAAAGGACCAGGAAGGGAACGAGCACCAGGTAGATGA
Source organism: Desulfobacterales bacterium (assembly GCA_007134875.1). Taxonomy (GTDB): domain Bacteria; phylum Desulfobacterota; class Desulfobacteria; order Desulfobacterales; family Desulfosalsimonadaceae; genus B1SED10-16. The sequence goes on along the minus strand of SLJY01000223.1, from coordinate 5,261 downwards.
TCAGCGTGATAATGTTCCGAAGGGATGCGAAGGTGAAAGCCAGGAGGTTTTGTCCCATCCGGGTCAGTTCCGTGCGGATGACATCGAGAATCTGGCGTATCTGGGATTCGGAAACATATTCCGGGTAGCGCTCCGGCAGAAGCAGTAGTTGCTTCTGGGCGTTGGAGATATACGCCGGAAGATCCTGGAGGAGTTGGCCGATCTGCTTGGACATCAGCGGAAAAATGCCGAAAAGAAGAAGAAACAGGCCGAACAGAAACAATACGAATGTGATCGACACCGCGATAAACCGGGGTATCCGGATATTGGTCAGCATTGTGACGAATCCGTCCAGGAGGTATGCGATAATGAGCGCCAGGAATACCGGCTGGAGCATTCCGCCCAGCAGAATGACGATAAGAAATCCGCCCAGAAGAATCAACCAGAGCGTTACCAGCTGCGGGTTCGAGAAATACCGGTTGAACCATTCCTGAACCTGCCTGATCATCGGTGCCTCCCCGGAGCGATTATATCCGTGTATTTCTCCGGGTATTGGACAATGATGCACCCGTAAAAAGTATTATTGTGCATGATTTTTGATCCAGCTTTCCAGATCCCTGATTACCTGTTTCCGGTATTGTTTTTTTTCATTGTAGATTTCGTGAAACAGGTATTTATAAACGCGTAGATTCTTGTCCGGGCTGCCGAGTTTTCTGAAAAACCGCCGGGAGACTTCCGGGGAAACAATCCGATCATCTCCTGCAAGCTGCATCAGGATGGGCGTTTTAATGCGGGGCGCATCTTCCAGTGCTTTTTTTCCGGCAGCCAGAAAGGACGTAACCCAACGGGCACTGATCCGCCTGTGCACCAGCGGATCTTCGATATAGGCGTTCACGGTGTTCGGGTCGTGGCTCAACATCTGGGGGTCCAGGTTGTTGTCGAAGGAGAGAAAAGGAAAAACCGCCGACATCAGCCGGGCCAGTGCCAGTCGCGGCGTTGAAGGCGGTGATGCAGGCGATAGTCCGGGAGAGGATACAACCATTCCATCGATCTTGTCGCCATGTTCAGCGGCGTAAAGAAGCGCGATCACACCGCCCATCGAGTGGCCGAGCAGAAACAGGGGCGCGCCTTCGGGCAGTGCATGGCGGGACCGGTCGATCATTTGGTCAAGATCGTCCGTGTATTCGCCGAACTGCCGGATATGCCCGCGCTTGCCGTCGCTTTGTCCGTGGCCCCGGTGATCGAAGGAGAATACCGCGATACCCATGGCTGCCAGGCTTTCGGCAAGGCGGGCATACCGCCCGCTGTGCTCGCCAAGGCCGTGTGCGATCAATAGCCCCGCACGGGGGGATTCGACGCGTACGCGCCTCGAAAACAGGCGGGTGCCGTCTGCGGCATGAACATGGTCCGTGATTTCAGAAATTTTGCCCGTCATGGGTTTCACCTGCCTTGTGGTGATGATCAGAGTCGGAAAAGCATAACAGCATTTTTGTCGGCAGGCAAACGGATTGTGGGCTACATGCCGTACTTCCCGACAATGGCGATGGAGCAGATGTTCTGAAACGGAAATCCGCCGAGATTGTGCGTGAGGCCCAACACGGGATTTTCGATCTGGCGGTCCATGGCCCGGCCGTGGAGCTGGAGATACATTTCGTAGAGCATCCGGAGCCCGGAGGCGCCGATGGGATGCCCGAAGCATTTGAGCCCGCCGTCCACCTGGGCGGGCACCCCGCCGTCCCGGTCGTAAAAACCATTTGCGATGTCCTCGATGGCCTTTCCCCGCTCCGATATGTGAAGATCCTCGTAGGTCACCAGCTCGGTTATGGAAAAGCAGTCGTGCAGTTCCATCATGGAGATCTCTTTTCTCGGGTTTTTAACACCCGCTTCCTTGTACGCCTCGATGGCGCATTTGGATGTGGTGACGAAGTGGTCGCCGTCCCAATCGTCATAGGCGATCTCCTCGCCGCTGGAAAGGGCGACTTGCAGGGCCTTGACCGTGACGAAATCCTTTTTGCCCATTTTTTTCGCGATTTCAGGCGTTGTCACAACGGCGCATGCGGAACCGTCACTGACGCCGCAGCAGTCGAACAGGCCCAGCGGGTGGGCGATGATAGGCGAGGCCATGACCTGCTCGACGCTCACCTTTTTGCGCAGATGGGCCTTTGAATTGAGCGCGCCGTTATCATGGCTCTTGGCGGACACATGCGCCATGGCCCGCTTGAGATCCTCGTCTGTGATCCTGTACTTCGCGGCATAGGCGGATGCAAGCTGGGCGAAGGATCCCGGTGCCGTGAGATTGGGCCACCATTGCCACAGCAGTGTTCCTGTGTTCGACCCGCCGCCGGGAAGGCCGCCGTATCCTGTGTCCTTGAGTTTTTCCACCCCCAGGGCAAGACAGATATCGTAGGCGCCGGATGCCACGGCATAGCATGCCCCGCGAAACGCCTCCGTGCCGGTTGCGCAATAGTTTTCCACCCTGGTAACCGGAATTTTCTGGAGCCTAAGCGTGGTGGCAAGGGGCATTGCCGTCTTGCCGACGTTCACTTCATCCATGCACGTGCCGAACCACGCCGCTTCAATATCTTTCTGACGGATATCCGCATCGGCCATGCACTCCTCGAAGGCCTCCAGCATGAGTTCTTCCGCTCCCACATCCCAGCGTTCGCCAAACCGGGTGCATCCCATGCCGATGATCGCCACCTTGTCCCTGATTCCTGTAGCCATCTTCCATCCTCCGGAGTAGTGGCTGAACAAAAACTGACTTTTTCGCTAAGCCCTGCGCCCGGCTCAAATTTTAATCCTCAAAATACACCAAGTATTCCTGTGGTTAAAATTTTCGCCGTCCTTGACCTTAAAGAGAAACCCTGGATTTCGTTCGGCCACCAGGTCGTATTTCCATCTCTCTGGCTATCCGTTCCGGAAAACGATATTCCACGTATTCAAAACATCCGCCGGTATCGAATTCAGCAGATCCCCCTGCGCCGTTCAAATTATTTCCTGTTTTCCTCGCCTGCCATCATTTCCATGAGCGCGGCATTCAGGTCATCGAGTTCCTTTGCCCCTTCCATGTCGTTGATCTGCGAAAAACCGGCTGCAATCATTTCAGGTGTGGGCGGGGACTCTCCGTCGGATATTCGCGCTGCCGGCCCGGTCAGAATCGCAGCGCGGTTGAAGTAGCCCATGCCGGCGTTATAGATTTTTCCTGAATCCGGGCACGTGTCGCCTACCAGGTAAAGGGCCATGGGAACGACCAGTTCCGGCTTCATCATGTCCAATACATCCGGGGGCATGATATCCTCGGTCAGCCGCGAAGCGGCAAGGGGTGCGATGGTGTTGACCATGATGTTGTATTTACGGCCTTCCAGTTTCAGCGTGTTGGCAATGCCTGCCAGGGCCGTCTTGGCGGCCGAGTAGTTGGCCTGGCCAAAGTTTCCGTAGAGGCCTGCGGCGGAGGTGGCCATGAGGATCCGGCCGTACCCGTTTTCCCGCATGGCGGCAAATGCCGGCCGGGTAACATTGTATGCGCCGTGGAGGTGTACGGCCAGAACCGCCCGCCAGTGTTCAGGTTCCATCTTGGTAAAGCTTTTATCCCGGAGAATGCCTGCGTTATTGATCAGGATATCGACCCGGCCGAAGGTGTCCAGAGCCGTTTTGACGATGTTTTCTCCGCCTTCCGCGTCCGCCACGTTGTCATTGCTGGCAATCGCTCTGCCGCCCGCGGCCTGGATCTCATCGACCACCTGCTGGGCGGGCGTCGCCGAGCTTTTTCCGGAGCCATCCCGGGCCCCGCCCAGGTCGTTGACCACAACCGAGGCGCCACGGCGTGCAAGTTCCAGGGCATAAACCCGTCCGAGTCCGCCGCCTGCGCCGGTAACGATGGCAACACGGCCGTCAAAGCGGATCTTGTCCATTTCAGCGGCGGCGTCGGGGATGGGGGTGGCTTTCCAGAAGTAGTTGACGAACCCGCGTTTTTTATCCTCGCCACGTTTCCGGAAGACCATACGGAGTGGAAGGCCCACCTTGATTTCTTCGAGCTTGCAGTCCGTGAAATCGGCCATGAAGCGACCACCCCCCTCGAATTGGATCATGCCGTAAATGTGGGGCGGGTCCAGGGAGACGGCGAGCATGTCCCCTGTATAGGTTTTGATTTTGGCCGGGATCTCGCTGTATTCGTAGTCTTCCTGGGCGCGGCGGGCCAGGCAGTCCGGGTTGACGCACACCTCGGATTTTGGAAACTGGGGTGTCCCGCACGCGCTACATTTGCCGCCCACGAGCCCCAATAGCATTTTTCGGCGACGGTACAGGGTGGTCATGGCGGTCTGGGTTTCCGCCTCCGCCCGGATGCCCATGTCCGGTTCCACCAGGTCCCGAAATACCAGAAACCGGTTGTAGTTGTTTGTGACTTCCCGGCTGGCTTCGGTGGCTGCAAAGGGCTTGCGGGCTTGCACGTTCCGGATGTTCCCGGTTGTCTCGAAAAGCATGGCGTCGCACCCTTGCCCGAATCCGGCGACGATGATCCGCTGGCCGGGTTTGGCTTCGTCCAGAACGGATGCCAGCATCAGAAGGGGGTGCGCGCAGCCCGTTTCCCCGCATACTTCGTGAAGATTGTCGCAGGCTTTTCCTTCAGCCCCGAGTTTTGCGGCGATCTTTTTGTGTTCCACCGTAAAAAAGCAGGGAAAAATAAGCGTGTCCACATCGTCCATGGATGTATTCGTCTTTCTAAGAAGACCGCCCACGGCTTCCGGGATGATTTTGGAATACCCCTCGTCGCGGATCCAGCGCTCTTCCCAGGTGTAGTCGAAGCGTTTGTGCCGGCCGCGGTAGTGGCCGGTAAAGTCCCGGGTCACCGTGAAGGATCCTTTGTGTTCCGCGATGACATCCGTCTCTCCGATTGTAAGGCTTGCCGCGCCGTCGCCGAACCACATTTCATAGAATCCGGCGGGCCGGGTTTCCCGCTTGTCGGCGCATGTCACCAAAACAGATCGTTTTTCCCCGGCGCGCACGGCGTCGAGCGCTGACAGAACCGCCGTGGTACCGGCTTTTTGAGAAGCAGTGAAATCCGAGGCCATGATGTCATCGCGCAGGTTGAGCGCCGTGGAAACGATACCGGCGTTTAAGCGGTCCGCAAAGGGAAGCGTCGTGGATGCAAGAAACAGGGCGTCGATCCGCTTTCTGTCCGTTTCTGACAGGCAGCTTCTGGCCGCTTCAACAGCCATGGTGACGGGGTCTTCGTCCCAGTTGCACATGGATCGGGTTCCCTGGGCCACCATGACGATGGCCGG
>SLJY01000166.1 GCA_007134875.1 Desulfobacterales bacterium | reverse complement strand
TGACCCAGAAAATCATCCGGGATATCGGGATCCACCTTCCGGATGGAGGCGGCCATGCGCGTCAGCATATGTTTTCTGCCTACAATGCCCAGGTTGATCACTGCGTCGCAGCCATCCCATTTCATGAGCTCCTCGATCACGAACAGCGGAATGTGGGGGTCGTTTTCCCCAACGATGTCCACGGGATTGGCCCGGCTCCAGAATGGCGGCAGGATCCCGTTGATTTTTTCGATCATGGGTTCGGGAAGCCCGGGGACGGTGAAGTTGTAGTATTCGCACAAATCCGATGTCACCACGCCCCACCCGCCCCCCAGCGTCATGATACCCACGCGGTTTCCCCGGGGAAGGGGCAGGGAAGAAAATGCGGCTGAAAGATCGAGCAGATCCATCGATTTTTCCACTTTCACGATGCCGGCTTGGCGGCATGCGGCATTGAAGACCTTCATATCGGACGCCATGGCGCCGGTATGACTCGATGCGGCCTTGTTGCCGGCCGCTGTCTGTCCCCCTTTGAGCAGCACCACCGGCTTGACCCGGCCGACCCGGCGGGCGCTCTCGTAGAACCGGCGGCCGTTCTTGACGCTTTCAACGTAAAGCATCACGGTGTCCGTAAGACGGTCGATTTCGAAGGCATCAATATAATCCTCGATAGTGATCATCGCCTCGTTTCCCGATCCGGCAAACCCACGGATGCCGATCCCCTGCTGCTCGGCAAACGCCAGAAGCTGAACGCCGATATTGCCGGACTGGGCCACGATACCGACGGAGCCCGGTTTGGGCCGCACATGGCTGCCGGTACAATAGAATTGGGCGTGGGGATTGAGGATCCCCATGGTGTTCGGACCGATAATGAAAATCCCGGCGCTGCGGGCCATCTCCACCAATTTGTGCTCGGCGAGCCGCCCCTCTTCCCCGGCCTCTGAAAATCCCGAGGCGATCAGGAGCATGCTTTTGATCCGCTTTTTCTCCATTTCGCCGATGAGATCGAACACGTTTTTGGCCGGAATGGTGACCACCACCATGTCCACGGGATCCGGAATATCGGTGATGCTGGTATATACAGGCCTGCCGGCAATCCGGCCGCCTTTGGGATTGACCAGGTATATGTCTCCCCCGAAGTCTCCCCCCTGAAGGTTGGTCGGCAGCATATATCCCCATTTTCCGAATTGCGCGGAGGCGCCAACGAATGCGACGGACCGCGGATAGAAAAACGATCCCGTGATTTCCGGTTCAACCGGCGGCAATGACGTTTTTCCGGCGGATACGGGTCCCCTTACGATAAGCGCATCCACGGCCACAGCCCCGCCTTCGGGTGTAATGATCAACGGATTGATGTCCACTTCTCGGATATCCGGATGGGCCATGACCATTTCGGACAGGTTAACCAGGATGCCTGCCAGTTCTTGGCGGTCCACGGCGGCCTCTCCCCTGAAATTGCCCAGGATCGGGGCGGATCGTATCTCGGCAACCATCTGCATCGCATCACTGGTCGTGAGCGGGGCCAAACGAAAACTGACATCGGCTATGGCCTCGGTGAAAACGCCGCCCAGGCCGAACATGATTACCCGGCCGTATTCCTCGTCGGAAAACACCCCCGCCACGAACTCGCGACGGCCGTAAACGTGGGGCTGTACCAGGTAGCCCTCAAGACCGGCGCCTGCATTTTCGGCAATCCGGTCCGCGGCCGTCTCTGCGCTTAACCGGTCATGGATGCCCGTATAGACGAGGTTCTTTTCCGTCTTGTGCAGAAGACCGGATCCGTGGCCCTTGATAACGACGGGGTAACCGATTCTTTCCGCCGCATCGACCACCGAGGAGCGGTCTTCTGCAAAATGCTCGGCAACCACCGGTATTCCGTATTTTTCCAGAAACCGTTTTGCCTCCCGTTCCGTCAATACGGAGGAATCTTCCCGCCGGGGCTCCATCATCGCAGACTCCTTTATTGATTCTATCAACAGGTAACCACTATAACTATTACGTTAAACTATTATGCCGTCGAATGTTTGTCAAAGACGATTCAGGGTTATAAAACCGTTTCTCAAAAGTCGTCCATATTGACGTTGCGATTTTTTTCTGTATGCCGTATCAATGAACAGACAGGGAAAACACCATCCTGTGTAAATAGCCAAGCATCTGAAAGGTTATAATAGTGCCCGAACGAAAACCAGGATTTTTTGTCAAGGGCACAGGATGTGATGACGAAAAAAGCGCATCGTTTATATGCCGCCGCAACAGATTTCACGGGGAAATGACGTTTATGACGGGCTTATTTCGTCAGCACATCCTATGTTCCTTGACAACGGGACCACACAGAAAAAGACGGTTTTCGTTCAGGCACTATTATAAGGGGTAAGTATCAGGAGTTCGGGATGAAAAAAAAATGGCTCGTTTGCATCACATTGCTTGTCGCGGTCCTTGCGGGCTGCAAATCTATTGAACACTTTTATCAAAAACCCACCGTTTCATTCGAAAAAATGTCGATTTCCGGAATGAGCCTGTTTGATGCGGATCTACTGTTCACATTCACCGTGAACAACCCGAATCCGATAGGCGGAACCATCCGGAAAGGACAATACCGGCTTTCCATCGAAGATAACCTGGTAACCGAAGGCGTGCTGAATAAAGGGGTTTCCCTGAAGGCGGGCGGCTCCCGCTCCATCGACCTGCCGGTTCATATAAACCTCATGGATCTTTTCCGCTCGGCAAACGCCCTGGCAGCGAAAACCGAGGTGCCATACTCACTTAACGGTTCTTTCAACGTCATGGGCTTTGATATACCCTATGAAAACAAGGGGCGCATCTCCCTGCCGGACTTTCCGGAAATATCGCTCGATTCGGTTCGGATTTCCCGGCTCGATCTGTCCGGCGCGGAAATGGCGGTCATCCTGTCCATTGCAAATCCCAACCGTTTCTCCATCAATCTTGACGGGCTGCGTTACAGCATGGATATAGGCGGAATGCGGTTTGTATCGGGTGAAAAGGACAATGTTCCGGAAATCGAGCCCTCCGGGCAGGAATCAATTACCATACCGGTAGGCGTCGATTTTATAAACATGGGCCGCGCGGCCATGAATTTATTAAGCGGCAACACCGCGCCTTTTCAACTTTCGGGCGCCATGCGCTTCCGGCTGCCCGGCGGGGGAACAGAAATCCTGGAATATTCTTCCTCCGGGGAAACAGAAATACGGCGATAACCTCTGTAAAACGGCGGTTGCAACCGCTTCGCTAAGCAGCCGCCCGCACATTGCGTGCACTTTTTTATACATACCTGCGCATATTTGACCCTGCCTTCCGCAAATCAAGTTTGATGCACTCGTAAAAAGTCGCGATCTGACGGGTTTGTAAAAAGTTCAAGATCAAGGCTTGCGCGATTTCGAAGAATACAGAGTACTTGGCGTACGTGAAATTCTGAGAAATCGCGCGTAACGCAGATATTGGACTTTTTACGAAGCCGTCAAGTTTGATGATCTCGTAAAAAGTCGCGATCCGACGGCTTTGTAAAAAGTTCAAGATCAAGAATTTCCGGGGTCCGAAGAATTCAGGAACATAGGATGTGCCGTCGGATCGCGATTGTTTACGAGCGCATAAGATTTTATACTTATACAACAATATTTCGGATAGATAAAAAACACACAATACTGGCTACTTTAACAGACATATGTATAAAAAAAGACACATCCAACAATCAACCACTTTCCCACTGGGTTACCTTCCAACAGAAAAAACTATGGGTTAAAACACAACAAATTAAATAAAAACTAATAACTTATAAATTATAACGGAAAAACAAATAAATCCTGGCACCTTTATTGCTAATTTGATTGGCAATTCATCTTCAAAAAGCCGGATAGCAAGGAGAAAAGAAGAAGAAACACCCTTTCCAAACAAACGCCGCCAAAAAATTTAATCCGCTTTTTACCCCCTCCACATCCCCCTCTCCATGTTCCCCGGAACCGCACGGATTCGGGGAACATGGACCAACCTTTTTGATGCGCCCGTCCTCGCCCGTCCTCCTCACCCATCCTCTTTGATGCGCCCGTAAAAAGTCCGAAAACGCATTCACGTATACAGACAGATAACCATTGATTTTTCTCCCCGTGCTTATATATACAGATACTGTATGACGCCGAAAGGCCGTACCCATGGCAATTGAGAGACAATTGAGATAAGTTATCGCGGATATTGGGCTTTTTACAAAGTCGTCAAAACCGAAAACCAACTTTTTAAGACAGGTCCTTATGTGGAGAGGGCCGGGGACTACGCAACCAGGGAATGAAAGACGAAACCATCGACATCAAAAATCATCAGTGCCGGATGATATCGAACAAGGGCAAGGGCGTTCCGATTGTTTTTCTTCACGGATATATGTTTACCAGTGACGTATGGAATGAAATCGGAATACTGAGAATACTGGAACAGCGCAACATTCCCTTTCGGGCCATCGACATGCCGTATGGCAAAATCAGCGAGTGCTCCCCCAGGACCAGTATGCCGGAAAAAAATATTGAGATACTCGCTTCGGTAGCAGGAAAAGATCCCGTGATTGTGGGGGCAAGCCTGGGCGGATACATTGCGCTGAAATACAGCATCGCCCACCGGGTCCGGGGGCTGCTCCTGGCCGCACCGGTAATGAGCCTGCAGGCGGAACTCATTCGCCGCTACGAACATTTCGATGCGGAAGTATCAATTGTTTACGGCGATGCGGACAACATCGTTTCAGCGGCTGAAATGAAAAAACTGTCCGAACTGTTCCGGACGGAACTTAAAATATACAAGGGGGCGTCTCACCCGGCTTACCTCGATTATCCGGAGCAGTTCATCGATGATGTTCTGCAACTGTATGCCGCTGCCTGCGGGCGTTGATCCCGGATTTTTATAAAACTGTCATATCAAGGCTTGCGCAATCGAGGAAGAATGCAGCGTACTTAGCGTACGTGAAACTCTTCGTCGATTGCGCGCAGGCGCAGATGTTGAACTTTTTTCGAAGCCGTCAATAAATTCCCCTTCTGAACAGATCCTCTGTTTCACTGACGGCATCCGGGCGCCTCGTTCTTTCCGTCGGCACGGTCCCCTCCTTGAAACTCTCGTAGATCACCTTCCGGGATTCCTCAACGGGCAGCAGTCCCGTATCGGCATCAATCTCTGCAAATACAACGGAATCGGGCACGGGGAAAATCTTTCGGGATTTGCCTTTCAGTGCTTCCTGCATGAAGTCGAGCCATATTGGGGCTGCGGCCCGGGAACCGGTTTCCCGGGCTCCCAGGCTCTGATGGTTGTCGAGACCGACCCACACACCGGTCACAAGATCCGGCGTATACCCCATGAACCATGCGTCAACAAGCTTGTTGGTGGTCCCCGTCTTTCCGGCGGCCGGCCGGTTGAGTTCCCTGATACGCCAGCCCGTACCTTCCTGGATGACCTGCTCCATCATGCGGGTAACCATATAGGCCGTGCTTTTTTCGATGACCCTTTCCGGCGCCGGATCCTCAAGATAAAGGACGTTGCCGTGCCGGTCCTCGATCCTGCTGATAAACTGGGGGGCAACCTTTTCCCCCTGGTTGGCGAAAACCTGGTAGGCGCCGGTCAGTTCCAGAAGCGACATGCCGGAAGACCCCAGGGCAAGGGATAAATCCCTTTCCAGGTGGCTTTCGATCCCCATTTTCCGGGAATAGTCAATCAGGTAGTCAATGCCGATATCCTGCAATATCTTGACGGTAATCACGTTTCTGGAATGAATCAGCCCCTCGCGCAGCAGGGTGAAACCGTGAAATGTATTGTCGTAGTTTCTGGGTTTCCACGTAAAATCCTGTTCCGCATCCTCGTATACCACCGGCGTGTCGGCAATGGTTGTTGCGGGCGTGTAGCCCCTGTCGATGGCTGCTGCATAGATCACGGGCTTGTAAGCCGAACCCGGCTGCCTTCGCGCCTGAACAGCCCGGTTGAACTGGCTTTCGGAAAAATCCCACCCGCCCATCATGGCCCTTACCCGGCCGGTATCCGATTCCATGGACAAAAGGGCAGCCTGGACTTCAGGTGACTGTTCCAGCGATAATTTCCATTCATCCCCGGAACCGTCTTTCCGCTCCAGGGCTTTTACCTCGATGACGTCGCCGGTGCGAAGCACATCCCCCGGCCTTCTGAGCGAAACGCTTTCATAAGGGACACCCGGATCCAGGGGCCTGGCCCATCGCATGTTTTCCAGGGCGATGGTACCCGTCTGGTCTCCGATGCGTACCGTCACACTATTTTTCGAATTGTCAACCCCGGTGACCACCCCCGTGGCGAGCCGTCCCTCCTCAAGGGGTTCCAACTCCAGGGACTGCTGAACAATTCTGCTGAAATCCTCCGTTTCCTGTGCATCGATATTCCGGATGGGTCCCCGGAATCCCCTTCTTTTGTCCAGGGCTCTTAGACCCTTGTCCACGGCTTTCCGGGCGGCTTTCTGCTGGTCGATATCCACGTTGGTATACACATGCAGGCCGCCTCGGTACAGCATATCCCGGTCGTACATGCTTTCCACCATCCGCCGGACATGCTCGGAGTAATACGGCACCTTTTCGGTGAACAGGCTCCGCCGGGGTTCGATATCGATGGGTTCGTCCATGGCCTGCCGCGCCTGTTCTTCGGTCACGAATTCATGCGCCCGCATCCGGTTTAGCACGTAAATTTGCCTGTTTTTGGCCCGATCCGGATGGTTGTTGGGGGAATAGCGGCTCGGTGCGCTGGGAAGTCCTGCAAGCAATGCGCTTTGAGCTAGGGTGAGTTCCTCTACCTTTTTACCGAAATAACGACGGGCCGCGGCCTCTACGCCATATGCGCCGTTGCCCAGGTAAATCTGATTCATATACAGATACAGGATTTCGTCCTTTTCAAAGTATCTGTCTATCCGGTAGGCAAGAATCGCTTCCCGGATTTTCCGCGAGTAGCTTCTTTCCGGTGTGAGAAAAAAGGATTTTGCAACCTGCTGGGTAATGGTACTGCCGCCCTGCACGATTGTGCCGGCCTCGATATTCTTGAGAAACGCCCTGATAATGCTATATATATCGATGCCGTCATGCTCGTAGAAACGGGCGTCCTCCGCGGCGATAAAAGCATCGATCAGGTGGGGGGGCATCTCGTCCAGATCGATCACAAAGCGTCTTTCATCAAAAAATTCGGCGATTTTTTTCCCGTCGCTGGCGTAAAAAGTTGTTACCGAAGGAGGATTGTATTCCTCGAGTTTGGTAATAACCGGAAGATCCCGAGCGTAATAGTAATAACCGCCCATAGCAGCGCCGAATCCCAAAACGATCGCAAGAAGGGATATGCGAAACAACCATCTGAAAGCGAACCTGAAAAAACGACCCATGATTACAACTCTGTCCTGGAAAATAAAATATATTCAACCGTTTTTGTATCAGGAAATATCTACAGCCGATTTATGACTGAAATAATAACATATATCCGGTGGGGGGCAAATAGCGCAATTTATTTCTTGATTTTATAAAAAAAACGTTTTAAGCAATAGGTCCAGTGCCGGGCATGAAGCCCGCAATGTAATGATAAATATAATACATTTTTTCGGATTAATAAACCACGAAGGCTGTGTATCCGGATCATAATACCGGAAAACACCTGTTTGTGGTTTTTTTTTGCCTTCAAACCAACCGGAGCTACCATGCATATCAGCGAAGGGATCCTTACATGGCCGGTTCTTGCATCCGGTGCCGCATTTGCCGCCGCCGGAACCGCGGTCGGTCTGAAAAAACTGAAAACGGAGGATATACCGAAAACAGCGATCCTGTCAGCGGCGTTTTTCGTGGCATCGCTCATCCATGTACCCATTGGTCCGGCCAGCGCTCACCTCATTCTTAACGGAATCGTCGGTCTGCTGCTCGGATGGGCCGCCTTTCCGGCGATACTGGTTGCTTTGTTCCTCCAGGCCCTGTTTTTCCAGTACGGAGGCATCACCACGCTGGGCGTCAATACGCTGCTCATGGCTTTACCGGCGGTTTTATGCTACCTTGTGTTTCATCCACTTATTATTAAGAAGGACGGTTACACAGCATCCGCAGCGGGCTTTGCCGGCGGTTTTCTATCCGTTCTTTTCAGCGGAATCATCCTGGCGGCGTTTCTCATCTTCGCCCACAGGGCGTTTACCGAAGTGGCTTATTTTATCGTCAGCATTCACCTGCCCATAATGATTATCGAAGGGATCATCACCATGTTCTGCATCGGGTTTCTGAAAAAAGTCCAACCTTCCCTTCTTGGATCCGTCTACGGCTTTGACGGCAGCAATCCGGCTATAACGAAATAGTGACGGCTTCATGCTGAGCGAACCTTTTTCCATCGGAAATTCTGTGATCCACCGCATCGATCCCCGCCACCGGATTCTGGCGGCTTTCTTATATTCCGTGGTGGTCGCCGTACTGTATCAGTTGCAGGCCCTGGCCCTGGCGACCGCTTTTTCCGGGCTTCTTGTCAAAACCGCCGGGCTTGACGGCAAAGCTGTTTTCCGGCGACTTGCCCTCGTAAACGGTTTTGTGGCGCTTTTCTGGCTTATTCTTCCGTTCACGGCAAAAGGGGATATCCTCTTTGAAGCAGGGCCTTTAACCGTTTATGAAGCGGGTGTTCTGATGGCCTTGCAGATTACGCTGAAATCCAATGCCATTATCATGGCTTTTATCTCCCTGGTGTCGACCATGAGTTTTTCAACCCTGGGGTATGCCTTAAGAAGCCTTAAACTTCCCCATAAACTGGTATTCCTTTTTATACTGACATACCGGTATATATTTGTTATCGAACAAGAATACAGAAAAATATGGCGATCGGTGAAGGTACGCGGATTTTCCCCGGCAACAAGTATTCATTGCTATAAGACATACGCCTACATGATCGGCATGATTTTCGTCCGGGCGGCGGCAAGGGCCGACCGGGTGTACCGGGCCATGCTGTGCAGGGGATTCAACGGACGGTTTCACAGCCTCTCCGATTTTCCTGCGTCCGGTAAAAACGGGTTGTTTCTTTTTATAGCGATTGTATGCACCGTGTTACTTGTATCAACGGAATGGTATTTTCATGGATAACACCACGCCCCCTGATCCGGTCATAGAACTCGATCATATCCGGTACGCCTATCCCGGAGAAGATCCCGTGCTGCGGGATCTCTCTTTTACCTTGAACCGGGGGGAACGAACAGGCCTTCTGGCGCCGAATGGCAGCGGAAAAACGACCCTTTTTCATGTCATCGTGGGTCTTTTGCCCATATCAGGCGGTACGATACGCATCCTTGGCCGAAACATGGAATCCGAAAAGGATTTTGTATGGGCGCGCAAAAAGGCGGGCCTTCTGTTCCAGGACGCCGATGATCAGCTCTTTTCTCCCACGGTCATTGACGACGTGGCATTCGGTCCCTTAAATATGGGTAAAACCAGGGAAGAGGCTTTGTCTGTTTCAAGGCGGGTTCTTTCCTTCCTGGGGCTTTCCGAGTTTGAAAACCGGATTACATTCAAACTCTCGGGCGGCGAAAAAAAACTCGTGTCGCTGGCAACCATCCTCTCCATGGAGCCGGAAGTCCTTTTACTGGATGAACCGTTAAACGGACTCGACCAGGCGACCCGTACCCGGCTGACCGGAGTGCTGGAGTCCATCGATGCCTCCTATATCATTATTTCCCACGATATCGATTTTCTGCTTGACTGTACCGATACCATCTACTGCCTCCGGGACGGGAAAACGGAAAAAGACACCACCGTCCATGTTCACTCCCACGATCATGCCCATATGATGGGCCATATTCCCCACCAACACAAATGAATGATCAATCATTCCTCATGAATTGTTTTAGAGGGTGCCCCATACAGCAGACGGTAAACGAAACCGATTACCACCACCGCGCTGATCAGGATAATGAGGCTGGCGGAAAAAAAAGTCATTATAAATGAATACGGATCGTTAAGTTGATACGCAAAAGCAAGGACCATAAAACCGAACCACATGAAAAAAAGCCCGGCCCCTCCAAGAAAGAATTGCCATATCCACCATAAATATCTATAATAGGTAAATTTTTTATTATTATCTCCCGGGTCCATATCCATTTCCCGTTTATTGTGCGGTTTGATCAGGTATCCGGAAAGTTTCAATACACATAAAGGATACATCATATACAATGCCACAACCTGTCCATAATCTGTCAATAAAATTCCCGGTTTTGAACAGGTCTGAAAAATATGTTATCAACCGGTAATCCATAATACGTTTCTAAAGCCTTTTTCATACATTCATTATGTTTTATTTTTTTTAAAAATTAATACGTTATAAATATATTCCACTTATTGACAT
>SLJY01000015.1 GCA_007134875.1 Desulfobacterales bacterium | reverse complement strand
TATTCTTGGGCGCGATCTCGTCTTTCAGCTCCGCGGGAACCTGCCTGCGGCGCCACCGGTTGCGAAGGGCGATGGCGACGGAACGTTTGCCCTTGTACTGCCCGACAATGTATTTGTCCAGCTCGGCGACGATTTCGCGGGGTGTCAGTTCACTCATAATCCTTAATGCTGCCTTTCCTCCGGAATCTCCTCGATGGAAAAATCCGTATTGGTATAAATACAAAGCGATGATGCGATGCGCATGGCTTCGGTCACGATGCGCCGCGAATCCATGCCCAGATCATCCGCGTGCGCCATCAGGGCGGACGCCGCCGCCTGGGCGGCAACGCTGCCCGACCCGATCGATATAACCGGCTCGTCCGGTTCAATGACATCGCCGGTGCCGGAAATCAGCAGCATCTGGTTTTCATCGACCGCGATCATCATGGCTTCCAGTCGCCTGAGATACTTGTCCGTTCGCCAGTCCCGGGCCAGTTCCACGGCCGAGCGGATCAGGTTGCCGTTATAGCGCTCGAGCTTTCCTTCCAGTTTTTCGGACAGGGTCAGCGCATCCGCCGTGGCGCCGGCGAATCCCACGATGATCCGATCATTGTAAATCCGGCGGACTTTTCTGGCCCTGTGCTTGATCACCGTCTTGTCGAGGGTGACCTGTCCGTCACCGGCGACCGTCACCCGGCCGTTGTGGCGAAGCGCCAATATGGTTGTTCCGTGAAAATCCATTATACGTACCCGTTATCCCGATCTTGTCTATTCGGTTAATCCGGCGGTTTATCCGGTATTGTTTTCCGTTAACGAAACATGTCTAGTGGCTGGATAAAAACCGTATCTTTCACCAATTTTCGCATTTTTCGCCCGGCCACTATCTATTTCCGGGGATGCGCGCCGTCATAAGCCTGCATGAGCCGATCCATGCTCACATGGGTATATTTCTGCGTCGTGGACAGGCTTCGGTGCCCGAGCATTTCCTGAACCATCCGGAGATCGAGTCCCGCATCGAGCATATGCGTTGCGAATGTATGGCGCAGGTCGTGAGGCGAAACCGGCATGCCGATATTCGCCTTAAGCGCCGCATCGCTGATGATGCGCGCAACCGATCGGTCGGTCAGTCGCCCGCCGTTTTTGTTCAGAAAAAGAGATCCCCTCCAGATATCCGGCGCCATATGCCGGTTTCCCTGGAGGTTTTCGCGGTAGCCCATCACCGCGGCCAGTGTTTTGGCGCCGAACGGGACGATCCGCTCCACCTTGCCTTTTCCTTTAACCCGAACCATGCGGCCCTCGAAATCGACGTCTTCCACATCAAGGCCCACAAGTTCGGAAACCCGTATGCCGGTGGAATACAGCATTTCGAAAATAGCCCGGTTGCGCTTGCCCAACAACGTATTCGTCGGCACCGACTCGATCAGATGGAACACCTCGTCCACCGTCAGATAGGTGGGGATCGACTTGTCCGCTTTGGGTACTGCCACGTTGACGGCCGGGTTCCCCCTTACGACCCCGTGCTTTTCGAGATAGCGGAAAAATGACCGGATCGCCGATATTTTTCGCGATATGGACGTCTTCTTGATCTGCTGCTTGTGAAGAAAACCGAGATAGCTTCGGATGGCAAGCGTGCTGACTTCCTCGATATTTCCGCTTTTATCAGGACGGCTTTCTTCGTTTTTTCCGGCTGAAGGGCGCATCACCAGTTCCCGGTTGGCAACGAAAAACCCGAGAAAATCATTCAGATCGCGGGCATATGCCCGGCAGGTGTTCTCGGAATACCCCTTTTCGGCAGCCAGATCATCCACGAACGAATCAACAAGTTTCGCCAGGGCGTTTGAATTCATTTCCGCCGTACCCAAAAAATCAACTTCGTATTTTCCGTTCACATGGCAATCATGGCTTCAATCTCGCTCCAGCCGCTCACCTCGACAAACGGATGCGGTTTTCTGTTCCAGGGCTGCCGGAATACAATAGGCTCCACTCCGGCCTCCGCCAGCAGAAAACAGGTCTCCAGCCGGTCCTCGACAAAGTACCGGATTCGGTTCTCCGCCAGGATTTCCTGCTTTTTCTCGAAAGAACCGGTAGCCACAACAGTGATGGCGCCCGGCGAAACATCCAGATTTTCATAGAGCCAACCGGTAATATGTTCCCTTTCCGGCCGCGCGGTTACGAACAATGTCGGCCGGTGCCGGGTGTTAAGCCGTCCCAACACCCGGGGCGCCTCGCCGATGGGGCGCAGGGAGTGCCCGTAGTCTCCGCCAGTGATCCGGAGGATGATCTCCGTCAACACCGCTTCGGGAATATCCAGGCAATTTCTTAAGTCATAGTCGACGATATCCTCGTAGCGGGCGGTATTGACGCCAAAATCCGATTTGGCGATAGACAAAAACAAGTGCATGGTATCGGCCACGACTCCGTCGATGTCAAACGCCAGTTCGGCCGGTTCGATTTTCATGACCCATCCCGTTCGGTTCAGACCCTGCGGGTCTTTTTCTTCAGCCGGCTGATCCGGTGCCGAAAGATATCGGCCATTTTGCGGTCGTCCGCCTCGATGTATTCCTGGCGCTTCTTCCGGAGTTCCCGGATCTTTTCCTTTATCTCACGCACGGTTCCGGCCGCACTCTTCCGGACGCCCGTATCGTCGATTCCCCTTGCCTTTTTAATAACGGAAATCAACTCGGCCTTGTTCATACCGGAAGCTCCCGTGACGCCGGCAACCTCCTTTGCCAGGTCCCGAAGTTCCGGGGCGGTCATTTTCTCCAGCGGCTTTTCCTTGGCTGCCTTTTCCTTTTTGCCCATGGGCTTGGTGTCTCCTTGTTTTCGATTTTTAATATGGACGACTTCGTAAAAAGTCCAATATCTTCGTTACGCGTGATTTCTCGGAATTTCACGTACGCCAGGTACTCTGTGTTCTTCGAAATCGCGCAATCCTTGATCTTGAACTTTTTACAAAGCCGTCTGCTCGCGACGTTTTACGAGTGCGACAATATGGACTCAAATCGCGTTTGCCGGCGCAAAAACACGAAGCGGAGGACAGCGCCCCCGCATTACTTCCTAAAAATAAACCATTATATTAAAACAAATTAAATTTTACTGTCAACACCATAATGATACGCCTGCCCGGAACCGGCCTAATCCGAGCGATTTTTCACCTAAACCCGGATCAGGTTTCAGGCTTGCCGCAGATACGAAAAAGCGGATGTCCCTGAAACCAATGCGTTCATCCGTCTGCCAGTTTTTCCATTACTTTCTGCATATCCGTCCATACCATCCGCTTACGGGCTGTATCGGAAAAAAGGTCGGCCGGATCGAGCGTGGGCATCACCAAAATACCATCATAATTATGGAATGTTCCCCGCAACTGCTCAATGGACGCCTCGATGCCCAGCACCGACCGGGCGGCTGTTTCGCCTAAGGCGCATATCACCTTTGGGCGGATCACGCGGATCTGCCCGGTCAAATGGTGCCGGCAGGCATCCGCCATATCGTCGGGCGGCGTTTTTCCTTCCGGAGAAAGACACTTGACTGCGTGGCAGACATACACACTGCGCCGCTCCAGGCGCATGGCCTGTATAATTTTCGTCAGAAGCGCCCCGATTTCCCCCGAGTAAGGCCTGCGACCCCGCCCGTCGGCTTGCTCCGGAAAACATCCCACGAACATGACCCTGGCATCCGGCGGTCCTTCACCGAAAACGGAAACCCGGGGGGGGGCTTCCGGAAAACAGCTGCGGCATTTCCCGAACGCTTCCCGGAGGGATTCGAGGTCTTGTTCCGGAAGGGGGCTCCCGGCTTTTCGAGCCGCCCCTTGCCCGGCGTGCCGCCAAGTGCTTTTATCCCATCCTTTTATGATCGCAGCGGTTTCCGGCTCCGTGAAAACACCCGGCACCCCCGTGCCGCGCAGAAACTGCACGTAGCGGCGGATTTCCTCCACCATTGCCTCGAATCGGACCGGATCCGTTCTCATCGACCGGCTCCTTTTCGTTCCAGAATGCGGTCGATCAGGATATTCGCCACGGCGAACTTGTCCATTACGGGAAGGGTTTCCGCCCCACCGCCCGGAAAAAACAGACGCATGGCATTGGTATCCACGTTAAAACCACTGTCTTCGCCTCCGACAATGTTGGCCGCGATCATATCGAGATTTTTCCGCTCCAGTTTTTCCATAGCATATGCTTCGAGATCCCGCGTTTCCGCCGCAAAGCCCACCAGTATCTGACCGGGCCGCTTGCGCCGGCCGAGTTCGGCCAGGATGTCGGTGGTTTTTTCCATCTCCAGGGTGATCGTATCCCTGTCTTTCTTTATTTTGTGCGTCGATGTTCCGGCCGGGCGGTAATCGGATACCGCGGCCGTCTTGATGACAATATCGGCATCGTTGAAACGTTCAAAAACCGCTTCGGCCATTTCGGCGGCACTTACCACCCGAAAGACGTTTATACCGGGAAGATCCGGAAGCGCGGACGGACCGGATACAAGCGACACCGTTGCGCCCCGCAGCGCTGCTGCGCGGGCGACGGCGAAACCCATTTTTCCGGACGACGGATTGCTGATGTAGCGGACCGGATCGATGAATTCCCGGGTGGGACCGGCGGTAACCAGTACGCGCCTGCCCGCAAGGTCCTTGGGTGAAAAAACCCCGGCGAGACGCTCCAGGATAACCTCCGGATCGGCCAGCCGGCCCGGACCGGTATCTTTGCATGCAAGCTCCCCCTCATCCGGATCGACCACGATATACCCGTCCGCCTCCAGCACATCGATATTTCGCTGTACCGCCCGGTTTTCGAACATGTGAACGTTCATGGCCGGGCAGACCAGCCGGGGAGCCGTCACCGCCAGAAGAAAAGTGGAAAGGGGGTCATCGGCGATGCCTGCCGCCATCTTTCCGATGATATTGGCGGTGGCGGGCGCAACGACCACTGCATCGGCATCTTTGGCCCAGTTGATATGCCACATCTCGTACGCCTCGTCGTCATCGAACATCGAATCGAACACCGGGCCTCCGGAAATAGCCGCAAAGGTCGTTTTCCCAACAAAGGCTTGCGCGTTTCGGGTCATGACAATCCGCACCTCGCCGCCTGCCTTCTGGATGAGCCGCATCAGCCCGATGCTCTTGTAGGCCGCGATGCCACCGGAAACCCCAATGACGATGCGTTTTCCCGACAACAGGTACTCCGTCCCCATGGCACTGGTCTCCCTATTTTCTGTTTATAGTGAGGCACTCGTAACAAGTTGCGACCAACGGCATAGGATGTGCTGATGAAGGAAGCGCATCGCCTAAACGCCGCTACGACTTCTGCCGATATCCCTCCGGATTGTTTTTCTGCCAGTACCAGGCACTGTCGCACATCTCATCGATGCCGCAAAGCGCCTTCCACCCGAGCATCGATTCCGCAAGGGACACATCGGCATAGCAGGTTGCGATATCCCCCGGGCGACGCCCGGTGATCCGGTAGGGAACCGTTCTTCCGGAGGCTCTCTCGAACGCCCGGATCATTTCGAGCACGCTGTATCCCCGGCCTGTGCCCAGGTTGCAGGTGAAGGATCCCGGATCGGAAAAAAGCTTTTCCAGGGCATTCAGGTGCCCGGCGGCAAGATCCATCACGTGGATATAATCCCGTACGCCGGTCCCGTCCGGTGTGGGATAGTCATCTCCGAACACGGACAGCTCCGATAGCTTCCCGATGGCCACCTGGCTGACATAGGGCACGAGGTTGTTGGGAATGTCGGCCGGATCCTCGCCGATACGCCCGGACGGGTGGGCGCCTACCGGGTTGAAGTAGCGAAGGACGGCCGTATTCCATTGCGGATCCGACCGGTTGAGATCGTCTATGATCCATTCGATCATGAGCTTGGTCCGCCCATAGGGATTGGTGGCCGACACCGGAAAGTCCTCCCGGATGGGGACGGTTTCCGGATCGCCGTACACCGTAGCGGAAGAACTGAATACCAGGGTTTTGACATCTGCCGCACGCATGGCCTCCAGCAGGGAAACGGTGCCGCCCACGTTGTTTCGGTAATACGCAAGCGGTATTTCCGCGGATTCCCCGACCGCCTTGAGTCCGGCGAAATGGATCACCGCATCGAACGGCCGGTCCCGGAATACCGCATCCATCGCTTTCCGGTCGCCAAGATCTTCCCGGTAAAAACAAAGCGGACGTCCCGTAATTTCCCGAACTTTGTCGAGCGCGATTTCGGAACTGTTTGACAGGTTGTCCACGACGCTCACGTCGTATCCGGCTTCGAGCAGCAGCACGCATGTGTGGGTGCCGATATATCCCGCACCGCCGGTGACCAGTATTTTCATAAACAACACCTCGAATAAGAATCTGGTTTGACGCTTGTTTGCCTGCTTTCTTCGCTCACTCTCCGGGCAGTCGCCCCGGAGTTTGTATCATCAGGTGCATCAACGCGTCGTCAACTTGTTCAAAACGGGGGAATCGGTTACCCCTGATCCGCTAAAACGGGACGCCGCTTTTCCATCCCCCCTTCACCACTATTGGTATATGAACGCAGATCGTTGCATCTTGCCTTTGGCGGGAACATCTGATACAAACACAATCCAGGCCCGCTTCAACCGGAAACAGCCGGAATTCATTTACGGTTTATACTACCTGAAGCAGGCGCTGTAAACGTTTTTGTACCGCAAATTGCGACCGGATCCGATATTTAGTGCCCGAACGAAAACCAGGATTTTTCGACAAGGTCAAGGAGGTTGAAGATTTTAACCGCAGGAATACTTGGCGTATTTTGAGGATTAAAATTTGAGCCGGACGCAGAGATTGGCGGGGAAGACGGTTCCCGTTCAGCCACGATATACCGAAGACGCCCCATATCCATGCACTTAATACTCTCAATTTTTTCAAAATCACCATGAACATCCCATACCGACAGACCCTTTTCGCTTTGAACCGAAGCCGGCTCGCCGGCGTTGTAAAAAAAATCACCGGAATATCGATTGTCATCCTTGCGGTGCTCGGCATGTCATCAGGCTGCACGCGGAACGGAGAACAGGCCGCAGGATACCTGGAAAAGGCGCAGAATTGCTTTGATAACCAGCAGTACACCTGCGCCCGGGATATGCTTAACAAGGCCGTCTCTATCGATCCCGACTTTTCCGAGGCCCATGCCATGCTCGGAGAGGTTCATCTCCGCCTGGGCAAAATGTCTCTGGCCTTTGAGTCTCTCGAAACAGCGGCAGAACTCGATCCCGGTCTGATCCAGGCACGGATGCGCCTGGCCAATCTCCATCTGCTCAGCAGGGATTACGAAAAGTCCATGGAGATCACTCAGGGCATTCTCGAGGATGAGCCGGACCACATTCCCGCCCTTGTACTGCTGTCCCATGCCTATGTGGCCATGGAGCGACTTGATTATGCCATCGAGACCCTCGAACACACGATCAGCCTGGACCCTTCCGAACTTCACGCATACCTCACCCTTGCCCGGATTCATCTGCACCAGGGCGACCCCCGGGGCGCCACCGACATCCTGTATGAAGCCATTGATCACAATCCCGGAGCCATCCAGCCCCACATTCTTCTCTATGGGCTTCATATGCAGGAAAGCAGCTTCCAGGCGGCCAGCGACGTGCTCATGGATGCCATTGAAATCAAACCCGACGAACCGAATCTTCACATTCTGATAGGCAATTATCACGTTCACATGGAACAGTGGGGCAAGGCCGAGTCTGCATACCTGGAGGCTATCCGGAAAAGGCCGGAGTCGATCAATCTTTACTTTGTGGCGGCTTCCTTTTACAAGGCCGTTAATCAGCCGGAAAAAGCCATATCGATCTACCAGAGGGCCCTGGAACGCCAGCCGGACAACCCGGAGATCCTGCTTCGGATCGCCGATCTTCATCTGGGCCAAAACCATATGGACGAAGCCCGCACAAGCATTCAGGCCATCAAAAGCAGTCAGCCGGATTATCTTCCCGCACAAATACTCGAGGCAAAAATCCACATTGCCGAAGACGAAATAGACAAAGCGCTTCACGCGCTTTCCGCTTTATCGGCAAAGCATCCCGATGACGGCCGGATCTACTATCTCAAAGGGCTTGCGTATCTCAAGAGCGACCTGCCGGACGCGGCGCGGGATGAGCTTATAAAGGTACCGGAAGACCGGGAGGAATTCATCCCGGCGCAATTGGTTCTTGCGGGAATCTACATGAGCGAAAGAAAAATGGACCGGGCCATCGAGACCTGCAAGGCCATCCTGGAAATGTCCCCCGATAATTACCAGGCCCGCGCGCTGCTTGGCAGCATCTATATCCAGAAACAGCAATTCGAACTGGCTGAAGACCACTTTCAAACACTTATAGACATGAACCCGGAAAACCCCGAAGGACACTTCAATCTCGGTCTGCTTCACAGGATCCGCGGCGACTACGCAACAGCCGAGCAATCCTTTGCCGCCGTACTCGAACGGAATCCCAACCATATGCAGGCATTTATCAACCTGATCACGGTCATGGCGGAGCAGAACAAAATCGAAGAGGCCATCGAACACTGCCGCAGCCAGATCAAAGTCATGGCCGAGCATCCGTCCATGCTTGCTGTGGCATATAATCTCAAGGGGAATCTGTATAGAGCCCGTAACGAGATGCACCAGGCGGAGCGCATGTACAAAACCGCACACGAAAAAAACCCCAACTTCCTTCCGCCCTATTATTCCCTGGCGGAGACCTACATGTCCGAAGATCGCATAGACGAGGCCATCAGCCATTACAAGATGGTTCTGGAAAGAGATCCCGGCAGCAAGATTCCGCATATGATGCTGGCCGTCATCTACAGCCAGCAAGATGCCCCGGAGGCGGCCATCCACCACTACAGGGAGGTGTTGTCCATCGAACCGGCTTTTGCGCCGGCCGCCAACAACCTGGCCTATCTGCTCGTGGAAACCGGTTCGGACTATTCCGAGGCATTGCGGCTGGCCCAGCGGGCAAACGAACTGATGCCCGACGATCCGCGCATCAAGGATACCCTGGGATGGGTCTATCATCACCTTGGCTTCTATGACAAAGCCATACGGGAGTTTACGGAAAGCATCGAAAAGCTCCCGGAGAATGCGACGGTTCATTTTCATCTGGGCAAAAGCCTCTACCGGAAGGGAAGCCTGGAAAGTGCCAGAAACGCTCTTGAAAAAGCGCTCCGGCTCAATCCGGAATTTGAAAATGCAAAACAGGCAAAAACCATTCTGGAAAAAATCGACGAGGAAGTCACAGAAAACGCAAGTCCTTGGTGAATTCACAGCGGACCTCCATGAAATATTTGTCATTTAAAATCCTGATATTGTGCATCCTGCTGCCGCCGGCCCTCTATCTGGCCAGTATTCACGGCCTGGAGCGGTATTACCTGGGACAGCACTATCAGAACGAAATTGAAAACACATATCTTGCGGATATGAACCGGATCCTGAGCGGAGATGTGGCCCTTCAGGAATCGGTCCGGAAGGCCATACTGGATTTCATGGATG
Organism: Desulfobacterales bacterium; assembly: GCA_007134875.1. Classification (GTDB taxonomy): domain Bacteria; phylum Desulfobacterota; class Desulfobacteria; order Desulfobacterales; family Desulfosalsimonadaceae; genus B1SED10-16. The sequence goes on along the minus strand of SLJY01000015.1, from coordinate 872 downwards.
ACGATCCGCTGATCCGGCTCGGCATAGACCTGGATGTGACGGTGACGACTGCGGACGGAACGATCCTTTACCCCCCCGGCTACCAGCCGGGCTCACCCGCCGATATCGTCGATGAAAACCCAATGGACACGGCGCAAAACAATTTCCAGATCCTTCAGGATGGCCTTTCGGTAGAGGTGTCCGCGGTAATCCGCCTGAGTTCCGCTATTGCCATATCGATTTTGATCTTTTACATCTTCATAACGGGAATCGGCCTGTATTTTTACTTCCACTCGGCATCATTCAAGGCGCACCGGGAAGAGCAGGAAAAAGCGGAAGAACTGGAACGGCTGCACCGGTTGGAAAACGAATTCAGCCAGCGATTCGACCGGCTGACGACGGAAAGGGAAAGCCTGCTTACCGAATATCGCAGCCTGCAAAGCGCCCTGGAGGAGCAAAAGGAAAAAGCGGCCCGAAACGAAGAAGAAATGTTCGGCGAAATCGAAAAGCTTGAAGAACGGCTCTCAGAGAACCTCGCGGAACAGGACAATCAGGCGGAAGAAATACTGGAACTCGAGGAAAAAATTAGCGAGCTTGAAAAACTGCGGGAAAATATCAACCGGCAGAAAGAAAAAAACATTGAAAAACTGGCTAAACGATTCCGGACCCTGTACAAGCATATCGAAATTCACGATCGCGCCCTTGACGGTATTGACGATCTGCCGGAAGATATGGCCCTGAAAGCCGAGGAACTGATTCACCAATTGAACGCGGATTACGATACGGTACCAATTAAAAGGAAAGTCTTTTCCAAAAAAGGGAAAATCACCGCATTCGAGGTGAGCTTTTCGTACAACGGCCGCCTCTATTTCAGGAAAAACGGCCAGCAGCGC
>SLJY01000040.1 GCA_007134875.1 Desulfobacterales bacterium | reverse complement strand
CCGGAATCCGGATCGCCCGGCGCACCATTGCCAAGTACAGGGAAATGATGGGGATACTACCGTCGAGCAAACGCAAACAACCATAAGGAGGAAGGGAACCATGCAAACTTCGGTAACGTTCAAAAACCTCGAACCCTCCGATCAGCTCAAAGATTACGTAACCAGCAAACTCAACCGGATGGACAAGCTCCTGGACAACCCTGCGGAAGCCCACGTCGTGCTGAGCGTGGAAAAAATCCGTCACTATACCGAAATCCGCCTCAAAGGAGACCGGCTCAATATCGTCTGCCGGGAAAAATCGAGCGACATGCACTCCGCCATCGATCTGGCGCTGGATAAACTGGAAAAACAGCTCAAAAAACAAAAGGGGAAAATCAAGAACCATCGCCCCAGCAAGGGCGTGGAATCGGTCCGGGATATGGCCCTCGCCCCGGATGAGGAGCCGGCACAATCCCCTGAAAATCCGGAAGTAGCCGAAGAAGAGGATATACCGGAAATCCGGGTCCAGAGTATCGAGTACAAGCCGATGGATGTCGAGGAGGCCTCCATGCAGATGGAGTTGGTTTCGGACAATTTTCTGGTTTTTACCAACTCCAGGACAAACCAGGTCAACGTTTTGTACCGGAGAAAGGACGGCGATCTCGGGCTGATCGAACCGAAATGATGCCTAAACTGAGTATAGCGAAAAGGACAAAAAGGCTCGGGCGGCAATGAAAATTCTGGATTATCTGTATGATAAAACGGTGCTCACGGACCTCGAAGCCGTCGACAAGCCCGGCGTGATCGATGAACTCTCCGGGCCGGTAGCGGCAAAAACCGGCATACCGCACAATGAGATCGCAAAGGTTCTGATGGAGCGGGAGAAACTCGGCAGCACAGGGATCGGCGACGGCATAGGCATTCCCCACGGGAAGCTCGCAGCGCTTGAAACCCTTGTGATCGGTTTCGGACTGAGCCGGAAAGGTATCGATTTTGAAGCCATGGACGCAAAGCCCGTACACCTTTTTTTTCTGCTTCTCTCCCCGGATGATTCCACGGGGCTTCACCTGATGCTCCTCGCCCGGATCTCCAGGATGCTCAAAGACCGAAAATTCCGGGAAAGCCTTGCCAATGCAAAAGACAGTGAGGATGTGCTCCGGATAATCGGGGAAGCGGATGCGGCGGATGACGCGTAAGTAACGGCGGGTTGCAAACATAACAATCGCTCCGTTCAGGTAAAAAATCGATCCACCGGTTTGAATCGCGGAATGAAAAACATTAAGATTATAATCATAACCGGCCTGTCCGGATCCGGAAAAAGCGTCGCACTGACTGCCCTGGAAGATGCCGGTTTTTACTGTGTCGATAACATGCCGGTCAAGCTTCTTCCCAAATTCCTGGAAATGCCGGTGGAAGCGGACGATCGGATCAAGGGGCTCGGTTTCGTCATGGACCTCCGGGAAAAAGGCTTTCTGGGTGACTTTCCCGAAGTCTACGACAACCTGGTCAAGCAGGGACACAGACTTGAAATCCTTTATCTGGAGGCCGATGAAAGCGTTATTCTCCGGCGCTACAGCCAAACCCGGCGGCATCACCCCCTGGGCCAGGACAGTACGCTACCTGAGAAAATCCGAATGGAAATCGAACGGATGCGCCCCATTCGGGACATTGCAGACCGGATCATCGATTCATCCACGTACAGCGTTCACGACCTGAAGGCAATAATCATAAAGCTCGTAAAGGACATGGCCGACCCGGCCATGATACGGATCAACATCCTGTCATTCGGTTTCAAACACGGCACGCCGCTCGAGGCTGACCTGCTCATGGATGTGCGGTTTTTGACGAACCCGTTTTTCGTTGATCACCTCAAGCCCCTTGACGGCCGGAACGAAAGCATCAAGCAGTTTGTTCTGCAATCGGATACCACCCGCCGCTTTCTGGAAAAATTTTACGATTTGATTGACTTTTTGCTGCCGCTCTACGAAAAGGAGGGCAAAGCATATCTTACCATTGCTATCGGATGCACCGGCGGGAAGCACCGGAGCGTCGTCGTCGCCGATTCGGTCTACAATCACGTGAACCGGCCCGGGCGGCTGGTGGGGCTCACCCACCGTGATGTTGATATTACATAGTGCCCGAATGAAACATCCTGATTTTCATTCAGGCACTAAATAGTTATGCGGGGAGTTCACATGGTTGGTATCGTTATCGTGGCACATGGAGAGTTGGGCGAATCCCTTATTGAAACAGCCGCCATCATACTTGGAGAGCGCCCTGAAGCGGTCTTTGCCGTATCCATCGACCTGACGCAGGAGATCAACCATCTGCGGCAAAAGATCCAGGAAGGGATCGAGGCGGTCAATCATAAAAACGGCATTGTCATTCTGACGGACATGTTCGGCGGCACCCCGTCCAATCTCAGCTACTCCTTTCTGGAAGAAGGACGGGTGGAAGTCATATCCGGGGTCAACCTTCCGGTTCTGATCAAGTCCATCAACCTGAGAAAGCGGAAAACCGATCTTCATGAAATGGCAAAAACCATCGAGGCTTACGGAAAAAAGAGTATATCCCTTGCAAGCGACATACTAAAGGGAAACAAACGCGAATAACGACGGTTTTAAAAAAATAACCAGGCTTTCATAAAAAGCCTTACCTTCCCAAGGAAAGGAGGAAACACATGGCAGTTAAACTGGGCATCAACGGCATGGGCAGAGTCGGCCGAATTGTTTTCCGTTCGGTTTTGAAGCGCTCCGACATCGAGGTCGTTGCGGTAAACGACATAATGGATCCCAAGACGCTGGCTCACCTGCTTACCTATGATTCGGTGCATCAGCGCCTCGATGCCGAAATCAGTACAGCGGAAAACGCCATCGTGGTTAATGGAAAAACCATTCCGGTCATGGCGGAAAAAGATCCTGCCAGCCTGAAGTGGGGCGAATACGGCGTTGATATCGTTGCCGAGTGCACGGGCCTGTTCGTTGACCGCGACAGCGCCGCAAAACACCTCTCGGCCGGTTGTAAAAAAGTCATCATCTCCGCGCCGGCGAAAAATCCGGATCACACCATCGTAATGGGCGTCAACCACGAAACCTATGATAACGGAAAACACCACATCGTTTCCAACGCATCCTGCACCACCAACTGCCTTGCCCCCGTGGCCAAGGTGCTAAACGATTCCTTCGGCATCGTCTCCGGGTTGATGACCACCGTGCACGCCTACACGGGCGATCAGCGCCTTCTGGATGCTCCCCACAAGGATCTGCGGCGAGCAAGGGGCGCTGCGCTCTCCATGATCCCCACGACCACCGGTGCCGCCAAAGCGGTGGGACTCGTGCTGCCTGATCTCAACGGCAAACTCAACGGAATGGCGATTCGGGTGCCAACCCCCAATGTTTCGCTGGTCGATCTCGTGGCCGTGCTCAAAAAACCGGCATCGGCGGACGAGGTAAACAAGGCGCTTCGCAAGGCATCGGAAAATGAGCTTAAAGGTATCCTGGGTTTCTCCGAAGAACCGCTTGTATCGACGGACTACAACGGCTGCGATCTTTCTTCCGTGGTCGACGGCGGGATTACCTATGCCATAGACAACCAGGTCAAGGTCATATCCTGGTATGACAACGAGACCGGCTATTCGGAGCGCCTGGTGGACCTGGCCGGGTTGATGGGGAGTCAGTTGTAAAATCCGCAGACACCGGTGACGCTCATCACGCCCGGTGCGGGATGGATCTTTCGCATACCCGCCCCGGGACGCCGGATTGTACCATGCACGTCAACCGGGAAAGGAGTTTGCCATGGGTAACAGGGTCCCTATGATCGCGGGCAACTGGAAAATGTTCAAAACCTGTCCCGAAGCACTGGAGACCGCACGAACGCTCGTCTCGCTTACAGCCGGTGTTTCGGACGTTGAAATCATGATCGCACCGCCTTTTACAGCCCTTTCCGGCGTCTCGGAAATCACAGGGCCCACCGGCATCCAACTGGGCGCGCAGAATCTGCACTGGGAAAAGGAAGGCGCCTATACCGGCGAGGTTTCAGGGGCTATGATTTACTCGGCCGGCTGCCGGTACGTTCTTATCGGGCACTCCGAGCGCCGCCAGTTTTTCGGGGAGACCGACGAAACCGTCAACCGCAAAATTTTCGCCGCCCTGGATGCCGGCCTGAAGCCGGTAATCTGCGTGGGCGAAGACGAATCCGAAAGAGATGCGGAAAAAACGTTTTCAGTGCTTGACAAACAGATGGAAAAAGGGTTAAAAGGGGTACTTCCGGATCAGATGGGATCTGCGGTGATCGCCTATGAACCCGTCTGGGCCATCGGAACAGGCAAAACAGCCACTCCCGAACAGGCGCAGGAAGTTCACGAATACCTTCGGAAAATCCTTGCAGCCCGTTTTGACGATAACGTCGCGGCAAAAACGCGGATACTCTATGGAGGCAGTGTTAAGCCGGACAATATCTCTTTGTTGATGGCTCTGCCGGATATCGACGGTGCGCTGGTCGGCGGGGCCAGCCTCGATCCCGAAACCTTTTTTAAAATCATCAGCCATAAAACATAACGACTATGCATGCGCTTGTTATTGTCATACATCTTATCGCCTGCTTTTCGCTGATCCTGATCGTGCTGCTTCAGTCCGGAAAGGGGCAGAACATGGGATCCATGTTCGGCGGCTCCGGGAGTCAAACGGTATTCGGCAGCTCCGGGGCCTCGTCCTTTTTGACGAAGGCAACGACCGCGGTGGCGGTGGTTTTCATGCTCACGTCTCTTACCTTGGCTTATGTCGCCAAAAGCGGCCAGGAATCGGTTATCTCCGATTATCTGCCGCCAATGCAGCAGGAAGAACAGCAGGTGCCCGCAGATAATAGCGGCGACAGGTGATAGTGGTATAAAGAGCATGCCGAAGTGGTGGAATTTGGTAGACACGCTATCTTGAGGGGGTAGTGGGCTACGCCCGTGCCGGTTCAAATCCGGCCTTCGGCACCATAATGTATGAATACAAAGAGGGTCTTGCCGATTTCGGAAAGACCCTCTTTCGTTATGGTCCGGTAAACGCGCCTGACATCTCAAAAGCTCATAACAAAAAATGAACCGGCCACTTCCTGCAAACGGCTATCGAGGGGCATCAAAATTGAAAAACCTGAAGTTTTATGCCGTGAAGATGCCCCTTGTCTACTGTATTGCAGCAATCGGATTTGTGTTTGAGTTTCTCACGACATTGCCTTTTGCCATTGCGTCATCCATAGATGCCCGCCGGGGAAACCGGAAAAAAATTCGCTGATAAACTGCCGGTCGCTGCCTTCAGGAACGATTCATGCGCCCCGTGATGCATTCCATGAGGTGCTTGAGGTTGATTTTCTTGAACTGTATTCCAAATCCGTCATCGGATCGCCTGACCGTTTTCCCCTGGGCAGAAATGGTAAGTGTGCCGGGACGGCGGGAATCGAAGTCGATGCTGATTTCCGCTTTGGCATTCATAGGAACCGACTCTTCGGAAACGACAAACATCCCTTTGGAACCGATATCCCGAACAGGGGCCTTGATCGTAACCTTGCCTTTGCCTTTTTGCTTGTACGGCTCATCAATTTCCACACTTGCCACTACATTGTCCCAGACGGCAGCTCGTGTATTTTTCCGCCTATTTTCCTTTTCCTCCATCATCAATGTTCCTCTCTGAACAATGACACCGTCATCACCCCGGCTTGGAGGCCGGGCGGATATGATGCTCTAGTTTACTGCGAACTGAGGGATAGCGCTGAACAGGCTTTGACGGCTTCGTAAAATTCCGATATCTGCGCCTGCGCGCAATTTCTAGGAATTTCAGGTACGCCAAGTACGCTGCATTCTTCGAAACCCGGCAAGCCTTGATCTTGAACTTTTACAAAGCCGCCGGATCGAGACTTTTCACGAGTACATCAGGTTTTAGGCTTGGCCAAAAAAAGAATGATCAACTGCGGAATCTGCAGACACTATATAAGGCGCAGGCCAATCAAAAATATAGCCCGCAAATCACACAGATTGACACCGATAAAACGGCTTCGGCGGTAAGTGGTATTGATTCTGCCGAAAATTCATAAAAAATTAAATGAGAAATCAGCTTAGACCTAACATCGGGTTGAGTTTACCTTCCCGATCCAAGGCATTTAACTCATCATACCCTCCTACATGCTCATTGTCAATAAAAATCTGAGGCACCGTCATGCGCCCCCCACTCCTTTTTTTTGCCTCGGCCATCAAATCCGGATCCCCTTCCACGCGATATTCGGAAAAGGAAACCCCTTTGTGGCCCAGCAGTTCCTTGGCATTGACGCAATACGGGCAGGCGAGGGTCGTATAAATTTCAACTTTGGCCATCTTTGTCTCCTTTCGTCCCAAGCTGAGCCCAGCCTGGGTTCCATCGATTGATTAATTAATGGATCGTTTTTGCCATATCAATAAATTGCAGCCATTTGGAGCGGAAATTGTCAATGGGCATGCTGTCAGGGGTTCTCAGTTCCAGCGTCGGGCCTTTCAGGTTGAAGCGCACATCGGTAAATATGGTCGTCATGTGGTAAAGAAAAGCTGAAAAGGATCGATCGGTCGACTTCCCGAAGGGGACCTCCTCCCCCAGAACCACGACCTCCATGGCATAACGGATCAAGCGTTCGATAAGCGCTTCAGGCCCGCCCAGGGATTCGGAGCAGCAGGGAGGAGGGCCGCTCCGGGTCGGATCCGTGCGATTCCATATATGCCTGCGTTCCGGAGACATACCGAAATCATCGCTCCCCGAAAGTTCGCACAGAAAATAAAACAAGGGAAGCAGTTCATCGAGATTGCCGATGGAGATATGCAGGTGAATCGAAGCCGTTCCCTTCATCATTTCATGCCCCCGGGTTCCGGCCTTTGCCAGGCGTCTGTGCAGTTGAAGGTAGCGGGGCGAACGCAGGCACAAAGGGTAATTGGCGCGTCCGGGCAAAAAACCGACGGCCAGGTATTCGATCCCCAGGGCGCTTCGGATCCGATCATTCACAAAGCCGATAAATGACAGCAATTCTTCGAACTTTTCCAGCTCATCGGCATGCAGCGGGGGGCTGCAGTATTCGATCTGACCGCCGGGCTCGAACGTCACGAGCATACCGTTTTCAAATACCCGGTCCCCGCCGGCCTGCTGACCGCCAAGCTTTTCCAGAACCCGGTCAATCCTGGCCATATCCTGAATTCCCAGCATGCCGGCAGGCAGAAACTCGTATTCGAATCCGTAGGTTCGATGCGTTTTGGGCAGGCAGACCGCCAGCGCATCAAAATAATGCCGGCAAAACGTCTCGGCAAGCGATTTTTCGGTAAACACGTCTTCCAATGAGCCATCCCGTAATTTATCGGATCATTCGTTCAACCCACAATGTAAACACGATCACTGAAAAAAGCTTGTCCGCGGTGGAAACGAGGGTATGCGGCTCAACGTTTTCACCGGACACGCCGGCAGCAATCTCCCGGACGAAATCCGGGTCCAGCAGATTCTGCCGGGCCACCGTTTGGCCGGACAAAATATCGTGTATAAATCCGGGCAGTTCATTCGGAGCGGCAAACCAGTCGGCCATAGGGAACGTAAACGGCTGCTTCCGCCGAAACGCCGATACCGGGTCCAGGATGTTGTTTTTCAGATACGCATAGCTGCAAATGAACTTCTCCCGGTTCATCATGAGATTGGTTTTCATGACGGCAGGCAGGCTTGCCGCAAACTCCGCCAGCCGATAATCCAGTAGCGGAGTCCGGGTCTCCAGCGAATGGCGCATGGAAAGTTTATCCAGGCGCAAAACAACGTAATCGGGCAGGCGAAAACGGGTTTCGTATGCGATGGCCGCATCAAGCGGATGCTCGCGGCCGGAAAGCAAAGGCCTTGCATCCGCTTCGAAAAGCGGCTCGCCTGCTTCAAATCCCAGCAGACGCTTCCGCTCTTCCGGCCCGAACAATACCTCGGACCGGATGTAGCGGCCGCCGGGATCGTTTTGCCCGTTTTTGTCCGCCAGGATTGCCGGTAGTTCCGGAAATTCTTTTAACAGTTGCCGCCGCCTGTCGGGTGTAAACCCGTAAAACCCGGCTGCAGCCGCTTCGATCATGAACTTCCGGTAACCTGCGAAAATTTCGTCCGCCCCCTCCCCCGTCAGGACGGTCTTGACATCCCGGGCTGCAAGCCTGCAGAGTTGGTCGGTGGGAAGCACGGTGCCTAAAGAAATCGGCTCTTCCACGGAAGCAACGATTTCGGGAAGGGCGTTCATCACCGTACGCCCGCACACGGCATGCTCCAGCCGTGCGCCTGCAAACCGGGGATGCATGGCGCGAAGCAGGCGCTTTACATGCGGAAGCTCGTCGTATTTTTTCTCTGAAAACGATATGGTATAGAGCCGCAAATCCGGGATTCTGGTTGCGGCAACGGACGATACGGCCGACGAATCAATGCCGCCGCTGATAAAGCTGCCGAGTTCCACATCGGAGCGGAGCCGGATGTCAATGGCATCGGTAAAAATCCCGAAAAACCGCTCCGACGCCTCCGGCAGGCTCCAGGAAGCGTTGTGCTCTCCGGGATTGTAGTTCCAGTACCGCTTAATTTCAATGGTTTTCGTGTTGAGATCATACACGAGAAACGACCCCGGGGGGACTCTGCGGATTTGGCGGAACATCGTCCGGCTCCCGGGCACATACCGGTACGTGAAGTAGGCATGGAGCTTTTCCCGGTTGATTTCGGGCCGAATGGAAAGCGCACCGAACAAGGGGCGGATTTCGGATGAAAAAGCAAATCCGTTTTCATTTTCCGCGTAATACAGCGGCTTGATGCCAAAGCGGTCCCGGAACAGAAGCACCTTGGCGGCGCGGGGATCATAGATGGCCCCCGCGTACATCCCGTTCAATTCATCGAGAAATGGAGCTCCTTTTTTTCTGTAGAGATGGAGTGCCACCTCGACATCCCCTTTGGAGACAAAATCGCAGTCGGAAACCTGGGACCCGAGTTCGATGTAATTGTAAATCTGTCCGTTGCAAACAATGGTGGTGTTGTCGGACCGGCTTCGGATCGGCTGCATGCCGGTAACAAGATCCAGGATCGCAAGCCTTGCCAGCCCCAGGCCCACCAACAGCGTGCCATCGGCATCCGGGGTGTGAAAAACCGCCTCTTTTCGGCCGTCGGGCCCCCGGTGTTCCTGGGCTTTGCCCATTTCCGCCAATCTATGGCTGAGGGTATTCTCATCGAGCACCCCGGAGACGATTCCATATATACCGCACATTGAGTCACATCCCTCTTGCTCCGTTTCAGCAGCCGGCCCCGGGTCCGTTTCGATCCATGCTTGCACCATGCTATATATCGTGTCAAGAAGACTTTCGTCCAAACGGGGACCGACCAGGCGGTTTTCCCTGCACCGCCTTTTTACGGACGATCGCCCGCGACCCGGGTTGAATGCGCCCCATCCGGGTGACGGCGCCGGCAAATACGCTATGTATATCAACATACCACATAACTTTTCGTCAAACCAACCCAACAGTTATAAAGTGACCTGTTTATATATGCTGTATGCATTTAAAAAAATCCATGACCGGCCCCGGGAAGGATATAAGGAAGCGCATCATATACCCGGATTATCACGATCAGGGTTTCATGATGTTACAGCACCAAAGGCTACAAATTGACACATTTTGGAGGGTCGCGGGGTTACCCTCGAGCAACATTGGGAGGAGCTGTGCCAGCTCGAGGCGAAGATAAGCCAGGCACCCTGAATGTCCGAGCGGAGCGAGTTTTCAGGGTGCGGCTTATCAAGCCGTAGAAGCTGGCAGCGGCCACTCACAGTTGCGAAAGGGTAACCCCGCGACCCTCCAAAATGATCCGATAGGTTTTGGGGGGAAAGAGGCGATGCAATTACCCGCGCTTGCTGCTGCCCAGCTTTGACAATACGGTCTCGTTGCCTTATGTTGTGGATTATACAATCGGGATGAATGGCTATGAATCCGGATTGCAATTTTCTTTTTTCAAATGACGATGTCCGATGCGTAACAAATACACTATCCCCTGCCCTTTCGCCTTCAAGATCCGGAACCGCCAGCCGGGGGAAACGGAAAGCCCCGGCGAACTCGCGACAGTGGCGGAAGAGCCGGAAACAGAAGAGACCGATCCGGAAGACGACCGGCTGCTGTGCCGCAACTGTATGGCCGTTATAACATCAGAATCCGGCCGCACGGCAGTGGATGGCGCCCATTGCCACACGTTTGCCAATCCCCACGGAATCGTATTCGAAATCGGGTGCTTTCAACTCGCACCCGGATGTGCTCTTGCCGGGCCTCCCACGGACGAATTCTCATGGTTCCCCCCCCATTCCTGGCAGGTTGCTGTCTGCAGTTCCTGCATGACTCACATGGGATGGCTCTTCTCTTCCACCCAGGGAACCGGTTTTTTCGGATTAATCCTGGACCGGCTGGTAAAGTCGGAGCCGTGACGGCTTCAAAAAAAATCCCGTGATTCATTTTTTCATTTGACAAGCTCTCGTGAATCGGATTATAAAAACAAATTTTTATCAAAGCAAGCGACTTTCCTTTTGCCGGCCTGGAAACCAACCGGGAGTTCAACGGCTTTTTAATTAGTGGTCGAACGAAAATCAGGATTTTTCGCCAAGGTCAAGGGCGGCGGAAAAGACGATTTTCGTTCAGCCACGAAATACAATGAAAGTCCGGGGAAGATACCGGCGCGCATCCTCCCACAGAACAGCGGGTATTCCGCAGCTAATTGATCACATTCGACAATTTTGAAGGCAGTATTACTGATGGCATCCAATGAAATCAAGAATGTCCGTAATATCGGTATCAGTGCACATATCGATTCGGGCAAAACAACCCTGACGGAACGTATTCTTTTTCTTACCAAGCGCATTCATCGAATCCACGAAGTTCGCGGCAAAGACGGCGTCGGCGCCACGATGGACTCCATGGAACTGGAAAAAGAGCGCGGTATCACCATAGCCTCCGCCGCGACCTACTGCACCTGGAAAAACCATGAAATCAACATTATCGACACGCCCGGACACGTGGATTTCACAATAGAAGTCGAACGCGCGCTCCGGGTAATGGACGGCAGCGTCCTGGTGCTTTGTGGCGTCGGCGGGGTGCAGTCCCAATCCATCACCGTCGATCAGCAGATGAAACGCTACAACGTTCCCTGCATCGCATTTATAAACAAGTGCGATCGCAGCGGCGCAAATCCGGAACGGGTTGTAAACCAGCTCCGGGAGAAGCTGGGCCACAACCCCGTGGTGCTGCAAATGCCCGTGGGGCTTGAGTCCGAACATCAGGGCGTCATCGATTTGACGACCATGAAGGCCCTTTATTTCGAGGATGAATTCGGCCAGGAAGTCCGGGAAGACGAAATCCCTGCGGCGCTTGCCGATGAAGCGCAAAGCAGGCGCGAGGAAATGCTTGATGCCGCATCCATGTTTTCCGACGAGCTGACCGAAGCGATTCTGGAAGAAGAGACCATTGCGCCGGAGCTCATCCGGACAGCCATTCGCCAAGGAGTACAAAACCGGGGTCTTACCCCGGTTATGATGGGCTCGGCATATAAAAACAAGGGTATTCAGCCGCTACTGGACGGATTCTGCTATTACCTCCCCTCTCCGGTCGATGTGGAAAACCATGCACTCGATATCGAGGACAACGAGGAGAAGGTCACGCTCCGGCCCGATAATACGGCCCCCCTCGTGGCACTCGCGTTTAAGCTGGAAGACACGTCATACGGCCAGCTGACCTATATCCGGGTTTACCAGGGACGCATGGAAAAATCCCAGACCATGATCAACGTACGGACCGGCAAGAAGATCAAGGTGGGACGCATCGTCCGGATGCACGCCAACAAGATGGAGGAGGTGGAGGCTATCCCGGCGGGCTTCATCGGCGCGCTGTTCGGAATCGACTGCGCATCCGGCGATACCTTCGTGACGCCCGGGATCAATATTTCCATGTCGTCGATGTACGTTCCCGACCCGGTCATCTCCCTTTCCGTAAAGCCGAAAGACCACAAATCGGAAGCCAACATGTCCAAAGCCTTAAACCGATTCGTGAAGGAAGACCCCACGTTTACCACAGGATATAACGAAGAAACCGGCGAGACGCTTATTTCCGGCATGGGCGAGCTGCACCTGGAAATCTACCTGGAAAGAATGCGCCGGGAATACAGCTGCGAAATCGCCACCGGCGAACCCCGGGTGGCCTACCGTGAGACCATCACGTCACGGGCGGACTTCGATTACACCCATAAGAAGCAGACCGGCGGCGCAGGCCAGTTCGGCCGGGTGGCTGGCTATATGGAACCGGCTGAAGAGCAATGGTTCGAGTTCGACAACAAGGTAACCGGCGGAAACATCCCCACGCATTATATCCCGGCATGTGAAAAGGGTTTTGTCGAATCCATGAAAAAAGGTCCCTGGATGAAATACCCCGTCACAGGCGTCCGGATGGTACTGACGGACGGTGCCTCGCATTCCGTCGACTCCTCTGAAATGGCATTCCAGGCCGCTGCCCGCGGTGCATTCCAGGAGGCATACAAAAAAGCAGGGCCTGTTCTTTTGGAACCGGTCATGAAAGTCGTGGTCGAAACGCCCGGCGAATTCTTCGGAAACATCATGTCATCCTTGAACCAACGCCGCGGCATGATCCTGGGATCCCACGATGAAGGCGCCACCTCGACCATCGAAGCACATGTCCCGCTTGCGGAAATGTTTGGATACGCAACCGTTCTGCGCTCCCTGACCCAGGGGAAAGCGCAGTTCACCATGGAATTTCACGCATACAAGGGAGTTCCCCGTTCCATCGTGGAGGAAATCGCCAAAAAACGCGATTCGAAATAAATTTAAGGAGTAGAATCGATGCTGAAAAACATATTCAACACCATCCTTCCGGATACATCCGAAAACGTTGAAGGGCAGGCGTTACCACCCGGCACCTTCGGGGCCATTTTCGCCCGCGCCGGCGTCGGGAAAACCGCCCTGCTGGTTCAGCTGGCCGTTGCCGAGATGCTCCGGGGGAAAAACATTCTGCATATTTCCACCCAGGATCCCGTTGACAAAGTGGATCTCTGGTACCGCGAAGTTTTCCAAAGACTCTCCCAGGAGCGCAAGCACACGGGTATCAGCCGGACAGGCGACAACCTTCTGCATCAACGCTTTATCATGACGTTCGAGACGGAAACCTTCAGCGTGGAAAAGCTCCAGAAAAGAGTCAACGAGCTGATCTCGCAGGAAATATTTATACCAACAGTCATCCTGATCGATGACTTCAATTTTGAAAAGGTTTCCGAAGAGGCCTTATCCGGTCTGAAATCCTTTGTGAATGAAAACAACCTGGTATTCTGGTTCACCGTCCGAACGCACCGGGATGAACCGGTGGAGGAAAACAGGATCCCCGTTCGGCTTGTCCCGGTCACCGGATGGTTCGACCTGATGATCCGCCTGGAGCCGATAAACGAACGCATCTTTGTACGCCAGGTTGCAGGTGAAAACGACAAGGACGCTTTTTTTCTCGATCCGTCCACCCTGTTGATCCGCAGCGAAAAAACCGGATAGGCCGACTTCTTCCGGGATAACCCGAGTCCAGAATGCAACCGGATGGCCGGCACATGCCCCGTTTTTCCGAAGCCAAAACCGCCGTTGCACTCAGCGGCGGCATTGATTCCCTCGTCAGCGCCTTTCTGTTAAAGCAGCAGGGTGCCGATGTCGTCGGCCTGCATTTCATCACCGGCTTTGAAACGGCATCCGGTGAAGCGGCATCCGGGCAAAACCCGGCGGAGGGCATCTCCGGTTACCTTTTCCGCCTGACAGGAATCGAAACCCGCATCATCGATATCCGGGAGGAATTCCAAAACCGGGTGGTCCGCTATTTTATCGACGCCTACCAATCCGGAAAAACGCCGAACCCCTGCGTGGTCTGCAACCGGGAAATCAAATTCGGCCTCATGCTGGACCACGCCCGCGCTTTGGGCGCAAACCGCATCGCCACCGGCCATTACGCCCGCATCGAAAAAACGTCGGACGGAAAACCCGTGCTGCAAAAAGGCGCCGATGCAGCCAAGGATCAGAGCTATTTTTTGGCCATGCTGCGCCCGGAGCAGCTTGAAGCCGCATGCTTCATGCTCGGGGACAAAACCAAAGCGGAAGTCCGTGCCATTGCCGCACAAAATTGCCTGGAACCTTTTTACAAAAAGGAAAGCCAGGACATCTGCTTCATCCGGAACACCGCCTGCCAGGATTTTCTTGCCGCCAGAATCGAGCACCCGGACGGTGAAGGAGACATCGTCGATTCGGCCGGGAACGTGATCGGCCGCCACCGGGGACTGTTTCGCTATACCATCGGTCAGAGACGGGGGATCAACTGTCCCGCGGCGCGGCCGTATTATGTGCTGGATATCGATACCACGCAAAATCGACTTGTTGTCGGATTTGAGGATGAATTATATCAGAAGAGATGCTATATTTCCGGGGTAAACTGGATCGATGGAAAGCCGCCCGGACCCGTAGCCGTGAAAACCCGCATCCGTTACAGGCACCGGGCGGTCAAGTCTGCTCTTATTCCGGCGGGTGAGTCGACGGCTATCATCGAGTTTTTAAAACCCCAGGCCGCGGTTACGCCCGGCCAGCTTGCGGTGTGCTGGCAGGATGACACAATAATCGCCGGCGGCTGGATTGAAAAAAATCCCTATGGAACCCTATCTCAAAATCATAACGCTCGGCTGTAAGGTAAACCAGTCGGAATCCGAGGCGCTTGCCGCGCATGGCGAAAGTTCCGCAGCCGGGAAGCCGGAAAAAGGATCTTCCGGCACATGCGTAATCAATACCTGCTGCGTGACCGCCAGGGCGGCCATGCAGTCGCGCCAGGCAATCCGAAAAACCATCCGCAGGCATCCGGGCGCTACCATCGTCGTCACCGGCTGCTATGCCCAGATGAAGCCGGATGAAATACGGGATATCGCCGGTGTGGATCATATTGTCGGGCAGGCGGACAAGCACCGGTTGTTCGACTTTATCCGCTATGAGCACTCATCAGGCCCTGATGACTCTTTTTCTTACCGGGTACCGGGAAACAGCCGGGAAGAAACCCTGTTTACACCGATGCCATCGCCGGCTTTCGGTCAAAGGACCAGACCGTTTCTCAAAGTGCAGGACGGCTGCAACGCGTTTTGCAGCTATTGCATCGTTCCCTACAGCCGGGGCCGGAGCCGAAGCCTCCCGCCGGAAAAAGCCCTGAATGAAATGGACGCGCTGATCCGGAAAGGGGCGAAAGAAATCGTCGTAACCGGGATCCACCTCGGCCGGTGGGGTGTGGACCTGGAAGGCGGCACCGACCTTCACGTGTTATTGGACACCCTGCTGTCCCATCCGGCGATAGGCCGACTCCGCCTGAGCTCCCTCGAACCGGCCGAGATTACACGTGCGCTCCTTGACCGGGTTGAAAATGATCATCGGATCTGCCGGCATTTTCACATTCCCTTGCAAAGCGGAGACGCTTCTGTTTTGAAGCGGATGAATCGCCATTACAGGCCCGAAGCGTTTGCCGAAACCATCCGGCAAATCAGAAGCCGCTTTCCGGACGCAGCCATCGGCGCCGACGTCATGGCGGGTTTTCCCGGCGAATCTGCAGCGGCATTTGAAAACACCCGGAAACTCATCGAAAGCCTGCCGATCACTTACCTGCATGTCTTTCCCTTTTCGCCGCGACCGCCGGCTCCCGCGGCTTCGTACCCGGACCGGGTGCCTCCGGAGGTGGTACGGGAAAGAGCCCGTATACTCAAGGATACAGGAAGACAAAAAACAGCGGCATTCTACGCCTCCATGACCGGACGCGTACTGGAAGTGATCGGAGAAACACCGTCGGATGCAGATGGTTTTTGTTGTAAAGGACTTTCCTCCAACTACATTCCGGTATATATTCATCCAAACGAAGAGCTCACGTCCGGGGATGCGATTGTCAACCGGTTTGTACGGTGCCGGATAACCGGCTCCGACAAATGGCTCTCGGTTGCCGGCATGCCCGAGGACCAGAAATACGCCGGCGACACAGCCGTCCTGCGGCAAAAACCCGTTCGTCCGGACGAAAGAGTCGTGAGAAAACATTCCGCCAGATCTTACTAACCGTGGGCCCGGCGCCATTCCGGCTTGAGGAGGCGGTTGCCGCGGGGCTGAGAGCAACTGTTGATGGATATGCAATGAATACGAAAAAGACTGCGGCCACAAATACATTTTCCATATCCGAGCTTGCGGATGAACTGGATATCAGCACGCGAACGATTCGGTTCTATGAGGAAAAAGGGCTCATCTCGCCCCGGCGCACCAAGGGAAACCACCGGATCTACACCCGGCGGGACCGTGCGCGGCTGAAGCTCATCCTGCGCGGCAAACGCCTCGGATACTCCCTTGATGAGATCTCCGAAATGATCGGCATGGCGGATTTCGATATCGACGAGGAGAAGCAGTTGATCAAGGCCCTCCAGTACGGCAAGATCAAGCTAAAGGAGATCAACAGCCGCATGGAGGAGTTGCAGATCCTGAAACAGGAACTGCTTGCGGTGCAGGAAAAAGTCCTCAAGCGCCTGGAAGATCTGAAAAAGCAGCCGGAGCAACCTTCTGAAAGAAACCGGGACTCATCCAATAATTGACTATACAGGGGTCAACATGCCTATTCTTTGCTGGGAAAAAGACGAATCCGTCGCCGTTGTCACCATGAGCAACGAGGAAAATCGTCATAACCCCGATTTTGCGAAAGCCTTTAACGACATTTTGGATGAAATCCGTTCCGACAGCACCGTAACCGCCGCCGTAATCACCTCGGGCAGTGAAAAGTTCTGGTCGCTCGGCATTGATGTGGACTGGATCGGAAACCGGATGAACGAGAACGCGACCGACGATATCAAGGCTTTCATGTATTCCATGAACAAGGTCTTCCGAAACATCCTGCTTTTTCCGGTGCCGGTCATTGCGGCCCTTGGCGGACACGCTTTCGGAAATGGCGCCATATTGGCATGCGCCTGCGATTTCCGGTTCATGAAATCGGACCGGGGGTATTTCTGCCTGCCGGAAGTCGACCTGGGCATCCCGTTTCTGCCTTCGATGATCCCGATCCTTCAAAAAGCCATTTTGCAATACAAGCTAAACGAACTGATGCTCACCGGCAAACGCGCGGGGGCTGCGGAACTGGAAGCCCATCATGTTCTGGTCAAGGCCGGCACCGATGCCAGGCAGATGATGGCGGACGCCCTTAGCTTTGCAAAAAGCTTCGCCAAAAACCGGGGCATCTTCGCAGAACACAAAAAGCGGATGTACAGGCATATCACAGATGCCATGGAAAAAGACGATCCGTATTACATCGACTCGTTGTTCCTTTTTGTTGCGGAGTGACGATATGAACCCATCCGGTAGCCGGTTCGGTCTTGCGGATGCAATCCGGAAGCGCGCTGTTCCCGTAACCGATGCAACAGGAAGCGTCGTCCAAGCGATCGCCATAGCGGATGCGAAATCGGCTGCATCCGAAGAAAACGCGGGAGACATTCCGATCGGCGATGTGTATTGCCGGGCTCTGGAAGAAGAAATATGGCCGCTTTGCTATATCCGGAACCGGGGAAGTATCAGCAGCCGGGAGCAGCTGCGGCTTGCGCAAAGCCGGGTGGCCATCGTCGGGGCGGGCGGCCTGGGAGGGTATGTCATCGAACTGCTGGCAAGGGTTGGCACCGGATTTTTGGTGGTCATCGACTGCGACGGCTTCGACGAATCCAATCTTAACCGCCAACTTCTCTCCGATCTGAGGACATTGGGCCGCAATAAGGCCGATATGGCAAAACAGCGTATCGAAGCCGTCAACCCGGCCGTATCGATTGCGGCGCACGCCGTCCGGATGACGGATGAAAACGCCACGGCTCTCCTGGAAGGTTGCCATGCGGCCGTGGACTGCCTGGACAATCTCGAAAGTCGCAGTCTGCTTTACAACACGTGCCGCCTCCTTCATATCCCAATGATTCACGGAACGATTTCAGGGTTCGAAGGCCGACTGATGACACTGTTTCCGGAAGATCCCTTGCGGGAGGATCTTTTCGATGCAGGCGACGGGACAACAGCGGAATCCGTACTGGGAACCCCCCCGGTAGCGCCCGCGATGATCGGATCCCTGCAGGCCATGGAAGTGATCAAGGCGCTGCTGGGTCGCGGCCGGCCGTTTCAGGGGAAAATGCTCTGGGCGGATCTTGAAAACGGGCTGCTGGAGCCGTTTTCGTTTTCCCCGGTATCCAGGGATGTTTAATGGGGACTGATCTGAGCGATTATCGGGTTTGCCGCAGACACGAGGACGCGGATGCCCGGTTATAGCCGGCTATGCGAGACATCCGCTGACAAAGCAGATGCAGCAAAACTGAAAACCCCGGATGGTTTCACCTCGTTTGCCCGCCGGGATGCCGGGGTTTTCCGGCAAACGTTATAAGACCGGAACCCCGCGGCTTTCCAGGTATTGCTTCAGTTCCGGGATCGATATGATCCGGAAGTGGAACACCGATGCCGCCAGCAGGATATCCGCACCGGCCTCCGCCGCCTCGAAAAAATGCGCCATGGTTCCTGCGCCGCCGGAGGCCACGACCTCCCCGGATACCGCGGCCTTGATCTTCCGAATCAGATCCAGGTCGTATCCGGTTTTGACTCCGTCCGTCGTCTTGGAGGTCGGAAGGATCGTCTGAACACCGAAACCATCCACGGCTTTCGCCCACTCCACGGCATCCGCGCCCGTGGGGGTACGGCCGCCGTCCACATATACCTCGTGGCCGGAGGGAAGCGCCGGATTGGCTGCCGCATCGATGGCCACAGTAACCCGCTGTGCGCCCAGTTCACGTATCATCTCGTCAATCACGGCAGGCGTGCGGAATGCGGCGCTGCTCGTGGAGACCTTGTCCGCACCGGCATCAAGAACCTTCCTGGCGGTCTCAACGTCCTTGATCCCGCCGCCCACGGTAAACGGAATCGTCGCCTTTTCCGCAACCCGGGCTACCACGTCGAGCATGGTGTCGCGACCCTCCACAGTCGCGGTAATATCAAGCAGGGCCAGCTCATCAGCACCTGCTTCGCAATAAGCAACACAGCACTCAACCGGGTCGCCCGCATCCCGAATATTCACGAACTGTACTCCCTTGACGACCCTTCCGCTTTGCATATCCAGGCACGGCATGATTCTGACAGGCATACTATCTCCTTTTTTTAATCGGGTTCCGGCTTTTGTTTCAGCTTATAACGGGCTTTAAGCGCCGCCGGCGCCTGCCGGCTTCTTCTACAGCGCCTCGATGGTGGAAGGCGGTTTTGTCGTAATATTGTACGTTACGCTGACCACCTCCGGAATCTCGCTGGTAATGCGGGCCGCCATCGCTTCGAGCAGATCGAACGGCAGCCGGGTCGGCCTGGCCTCGGTTGCATCCAAAGAGTCCCAGCAGCGGATCTCGACCTGGTTGCCGTAGCGCCTGCTGCCGTCCCGTACGCCGGTCACGCGATCCTCGTGCAGCACAGCCAGGTACTGAAAGGCATTTACACCGGCGAGTTCTTCTTCCACAATGGCCGTGGCCTCACGGATCAAGTCGATCTTTTCCTGCGTGGCATCCCCGATAACCCTCGCCACCAGAGCCGGTCCCGGAAAAGGCGGCCTGTTCCAGATCGACTCGGGCAGACCGAGCGCCTTTCCCACGGCCCGGACGCCTGTTTTTCTAAGCTCGATCAGCGGCTCGATCACCTTGTACCCGTAAGCTTCCTCCGTGTCGATGCCAAGCTGGGAAAGAATATTGTGCTGCCGCTTGATTCCAGCGACCGTCTCCTCAACGTCCGTGTATATGGTCCCCTGAAGCAGAAATGCCGCCCCGCTTTCCTTCACGAGCCGGCCGAAGACCGCTTTATAGAAGGTATCGGTTATCACCTGTCGTTTCTGCTCCGGATCACTGACGCCTTTGAGCGCGGAAAAAAACGCGTCTTTCGCGTCGACCAGGACCACCGGAACACCCAGCTTCTCCATGGTTTCCACGACGAATTCGGGCTCGTTTTTCCGCATCAGGCCATTGTCGATGAAAAAGGTTTTGAGTCGATCGCCAAGACCGCGGTGGGCCAGCATGGTCGTAACGGAAGAGTCGACGCCGCCGGAAAGGGCATTCACGGCAATTCCGCCGGCGGTTTCCGCGGCAAGGGATTCGCATTTTTCCGCGATAAAACGAACGGGATCGAGCGTTTCGGCCGGTATCTCCCTGATAGTCATGGAACAAACTCCTCTTGCAGATTTGATGGACTCGTAAAATATCGCGGCTGACGGTTTTGTAAAAAGTTCAGGATCACGGATTGCGCGACCCCGAAGAATGCATCGCACTAAGCGTACATGAGATTCTTTGGGATTGCGCGCAAGCGCAGATATTTGGACTTTTTTTGCGAGGTCGTCCTTTACGAAGTCGACATGAATGCGAAACCTATACCGATATTGCCGATAACAGTCAAGGAGGAATCAAAACGACTTTTTCGTTTACCGCTGTTCTTTTCATTGTTGAATTGCGACCCCGAAAAAAGGTATTATTCCTTAGTGAATGACGCATCCGTAAAACGTAGCGATCAGATCCCATATCCGCAACACATCACTTTTTCACCCGGGGACACACTTGATGAAACGAACACAGGGCAAACCGTTTTCAGACGTTTTCAAACACGTTACGATTCTGGCAGGAGTCATCTTTTTTTTGACAGCCACCGGGTGCCAGACCACGCCTCCCCCGAAGCCCTACCAGGCCCCGCAGGATGCCCCGCGGGAAAGCGGCAGACCTTATGTATTCTATACGGCTGTCGAAATGGCGGAAACGATCAGGAATGGAGAGGTTACATCCGAAGAACTGGTCCGGGCGCACCTGAATCACATTTATCTCCACAATCCCGATCTGAATGCCATCATCACCATAGATGGCGACAACGCGATCCGGCGCGCCGCCGAGGCGGACGAAGCCTTTACCCGGGGAGAGATCCGGGGGCCCTTGCACGGCGTTCCGGTAACCATAAAAGACCACTTTGCGGTCCGGAACATGCGAACCACCAATGCGCACCCGGATATGAAGGAACAGGTGACGCTGTTCGACGCAACCGTCGTCGAGCGATTGAAGGACGCCGGCGCCATTGTTATCGGCAAAACCAACCTGCCCTATCTTGCCATGGACCTGCAAACCCGAAACGATGTGTTCGGCAAGACCAGCAATCCATGGGACCCGGAGCGGACGCCGGGAGGCAGCGGCGGAGGCGGTGCAGCCGCGGTAGCGGCCGGTATGAGCCCCATCGACATCGGAAGCGATATCGGCGGATCCCTCCGGATTCCCGCTCATTTTACAGGAACTTACAGCTTCAAGCCAACAGAAAATACCGTATCGCGCCATGGAAGTTTCCCCGGGCTTTTCAACCCGGAAAAACGTGCCGTACGCCATATGGCCGCCATCGGCCCCATCGCCCGGTCCGTTCGCGATCTTGAGCTGGTATTTGAAATTATCGCCGGGCCCGATGGAAAAGACGCCACCGTAACGCCCGTTCAGAAGCCATCAGAACACGGCGGGCCCGACCTGGACTCTCTGCGGATCGCCTGGTCCGACCAGTTCGGAAACGTTCCGGTTACCGGGGACACACGGGAAGCAATGAAAAAATTCATCAAAAAGCTCTCCGATGCCGGGATCACCGTCGTCCGGATCGATCCGGACTATGATTTCCAGGCGGTATGGAAAAGCTGGGGAGAGATGAACGACATTCAGTTGATGTACAACCAGCCGGGTTATATACGCATGTTTTCATTCGTTTTCGGCTGGTCGTACAGGGCGCGTTCACCGCTCATGCAGATGGTCTATCCCCTGTCCGTGACAAAATCCGTGGAGGTTCTCAGCCGCAGGGACCAGCTGATCGCATCCTTTGACCGGTTCATGGACGAATGGGATGCGTTTATATGCCCGGCGGCCGCCCTTCCGGCCATCGAACACCGCCCCCCGGATGCCGTCCGGCTCAACATGCCGATTTATACCCGCCCGCTGCATGTGGACGACAAGCAGCTCAACTACTGGACCGCCATGGGGGCATACGCCACGCCGTTCAATGTTACCGGGAACCCCGTTGTTACCATTCCCGCGGGATACTCGAAAAAAGGACTGCCGATCGGCATGCAGATCGTCGGCGGAAGATGGAAAGACTTTGAACTGCTTGAGATTGCAAAACGAATCGACGAGGTGGCCGGCGCATACGGGGAGCCGGATGGATATTAGGCACTAAGCAGTTAATGAAATCATGACAAGACTAATTCAATGACACGGAAAGGGATAGCAAACACCGCCTGGCAGCCCCTCAGCGAAGATGTCACGGACGCCATCGACGATCTTTTTGCTGAGATCTATCCAGAATACGAATACGGACGGCTGGCGGAAGACACTTCCGAGTACTGGATTGAACGCCTTGAATCGGTATGGCAAAACAAGCCGGAGCGGATCAGAAAAAAAGACCTTTCTTTCCAACCGGACGACCCGCTCTCCCGTGTCCTTCCCCGCACCGTGGTTATTGCCTACCCGGACAGCATCCACAAAAAAAACGAGCCCACCCTTGAAACCCTGGATCATTTTCTGGAAACATACTTCCCGTCCGTCGGCGGACTGCATATTCTGCCGGCATGCCGGATCGCCGAGGACCGGTTCAATGACGGATACTTTTCCCAGGTGGAAAGAGACCGGATTCATGAGCGCTTCGGAGACAACGACGTTTTTTCCCGCCTTACGGAGACCCGGTTTTCCATGGCCGATTTCGTATTGAACCACGTGGACATTGACAACCCATGGTTTAAGGCGTTTTTGGAAGGAGACGACGATGCGGGAAAACGGTTTTACGTTTATTCCGAAAACAACTACCGGAAACTTGCCGCATCCGGGGCGTTCGACGCCGTTTTCCGGCCGCGCCCGTTTCCTTTGTTTACGGTTTTCCGCCGGCAGCCCGCGGATGAATTGTTCGCCCGGATGAACCTGGAGGAACAATGCGCGGCTGTCAATGACATTCTCGCACCCGACCATCTCGACCCCGCAATCATACGGATATTGTCTGTTTTTGAAAAAATCCGAAACGACCAGGTGCTTTTGAACGGGGACTACATCCATATTCCCCCTTTCCGCAAGTACCTTAAACGGCAGGGGGGGGATCCGGACACCGTTTTTAGGCTCTCCGAAATCCAGGAAACCACGAATCCGCCCTATATTTTCGCATCCCATATCCGTTCGGTTTCGGATCTTCTTACGGCAGCCGGCATTCCGGCTCATGATGCGGCGCGGATTGCCTGCAAATACGAAACCTACGACCAGGCGGTGTTCGGCGAGACAGTCCGCGTAATGACCACGTTTTCCCATGTCCAGGCGGATGTGAATACGCAGAGCTTCGAAGGACTGTCAATGCTTGCCGACGATTTTTCCTGGTATCTCGGGCTGGATCTCAACATGCTCCGCCTGGATGCGGCCGACTATGCCTTCAAGAAGCCCAACACATCCTGCTTCGGGCTGCCTGAAGTCAAAAAGCTGATGAAAATACTCTACCTTTCCATGGCATGCGTATCGCCCCGGATCGTTGCGAACCTGGAGGTCAACGATCGGCTGGGCGCCGTTTTGTCTCGGATGTCCGACAGGGATGCCGCCCCGCCCATGATGTACGACTTCCACCTGCCCTGCGTTCTCCCCCTTGTCTTCAACACCGGAAATGCAAGGACCCTGGAGCGCATTGGAAAACTGATCCGGCAATACGATATCCCGGAAACATCCATCCGATTCAGCGTGGCGGAAACCCACGACGGCAAATCCGTGCGGGGGAGCATGGACCTGCTCGATTTTTCCGAAAGGGCATCTCTGGCTCAAACCGTTATACAAAACGGCGGCCTGATCAAGTACAAAAAAACGCCTGAGAGACAATGCAACCCGGAAGAATTGATGGCGGTGTGCCGGACTGCGGGGGTCAACTTCCGGGAAACGGCCGAACGCCTGTTCGATGCTTCCCCGGGTTCACCTTCCAAAAAAAATACGTCCGGCGGCCCGCTGATTCTGAAAAAAGAAATCCGTACCCGAAAAGACCTGGCGGACAGGATCAATGTATACCCCGAAGATGAGGCGCCCTCCACCATAATGGACCTGTTTGCCGAAAAACTGATCAACGGGCGTGAGCCCTACGAGTTGTGCTGCGCCACCCGCGACGCCATGATCCGGATAGACGATATAACACTCGAAGCGAAGCGGTTTCTGGGATTGTACACGCTTGCGTTTGCCCTCATGGGCCGAAACGTCCGCTCGATCTATTTCAACGACATGGCGGGCCTTCCAAACGACCTGCACCGGATGCGGCAAACGGGCGAATACAGGGATATCAAACGAACGCGGTGCAGCCTGGAAAATCTTACGGAAAAACTGGCCGATCCGGAAAATATCCACGGAATCATCGCGGACGGCATCCGGCAGTTGATCGAAATCGCGGATGCGGACCCCTCCCTGCATCCCCAGGGCAGAGAGGCGAGGGTTGTTTCGCATCGAAACCCTCCTGTGGCGATGGTATCGAACCGCGCGGGCAATGCGGAAAGTCTCGTGGTGGTCAATGTATCGGCCCTGAAGCAGGCGGCAGAGTTTTCGGCCGGCAGAAAAACATGGGTGGATCGCTTTACCGGCGAAGTTTGCAGCCCGCACGAAAAGAGTCTTCGAATGACCCTCCCCCCATTTGGACGCCTCTGGTTACATCCGGTCTAACGCCGGCGAAGCATTCCTGTCATTTCCGCAAGGGGGCGGGTATTGATCACATCCTGCCTGGTGAGCCATCCCCGCCGGGCCTCGGTGATCCCGTTTTTCATCCGCAGCAGATTTTCCGTGCTGTGTGCATCCGTGGAGACCGCGATCGGCACCCCTATTTCCGCTGCAAGCTTGCAGTAGTTATGAGGCAGATCGAGCCGGTCTGGCTGGGCGTTGAGTTCGATGATAACGTCCCTTTCCTTCGCGGCCTCGATAATCCGCTCCAGGTCGATATCCATTGGCTCCCTCCGGTTGAGAAGGCGCCCGGTGGGATGCCCCAGGATCTGAAGATGCGGATTATCCATGGCCCGGATGACCCGCTCGGTCTGCTGGCGGACCGGAAAACGCTGCTGGTAATGAACCGAGCCCACTACAATATCGAGATCCCGCAAAACCGAATCCGGCAGGTCCAACTCCCCGCCGGGCAGGATATCGACCTCGATCCCTTTTAAAATGGTGATGCCGTCGATCTTTTCATTTTCAGCATCGATAACCGCCATGTATTGCCGCAGGCCTGATTCATCGAGCCCGCCCGCCATGGCCACCTTACGGGAGTGCTCGGTAATGGCGATGTACTCGTATCCGAGATCCCTGGCGGCAGCAGCCATCTCCGCCAGGGTGTTGCGGCCGTCCGTCCGGGTGGTGTGCATGTGCAGGTCGCCGCGGATATCGGAGATACCGATCAGGCGGGGTAGCCGGTTTTCCCTTGCGGCCTCTACTTCCCCAAGGTTTTCCCGAAGCTCCGGCGCGATGTAGCGAAGCCCCATGGCTTCATAGAGCCCGGATTCGGTTTCCCCCGCGATCTTTTTGCCTTCTTCGAAAACCCCGTACTCATTGATCTTGTACTTGTTTTGCACGGCAAGCTTCCGTATGGCGATGTTGTGCGCCCTGGATCCGGTGAAATAATGCATGGCCGAACCATAGGACGACCTTTCGACAATCCGGAGGTCTACCTGGAGGGTGCTTCGAAGAACAACGGCGCTTTTTGTCGTGCCCCTTGACAGCACGCGCGCCACCTCCCCGAAACGGACAAAAGACGCCATCACGGTTTCTTCGAACCCTTCCCGGCAGATCACGAGGATATCAAGATCGCCCACCGTCTCTTTTCCCCGCCGGTAGCTTCCGGCCAGGCTGACGCGCTCCACGCCGGGCTGCTCTTCCAGGTATTTTTGAAATGACGATGCGGAAGCCGCCACGTCCGCAAGAAGCATTCTGTGATTTTTTTTGTTCGGGATCTCAGACAGTGCATGGAAAATTTTCTGTTCGGATTTTTCGCCAAATCCCTTAAGAGAGGATATCTTTCCTGTCTCGATGGCCGCCCGGAGCTCCTCGACGGTCTCGATCCCCAATTCTTTGTGGATAACCGCCACCCGGCGGGGACCGAGGTCCGGGATCTTCATCAGCTCAAGCAGGGAGGCCGGGATTTCCGATTCCAGTTTTTCGAGATATTCGAGCCGCCCCGTTTCGACAAACGCCTTGATTTTTTCGGCCAGATCCTTTCCGATACCCTTGATTCGGGTGAGGTCGGCGCCGTCTTTTACCATCCGCTCTACGGGTTCGGTCATGTCTTCGAGTACCCGGGCTGCTTCCCGGTATGCACGCACCCTGAACGGATTATCCCCCCGGATTTCCAGAAGATCGGCAATCCTGGCAAATGCGGCAGCGATTTCCCTGTTGTGTACGGTCATATTTCCGCCCTTATCAATCTATCGGCTGAAGGAAAACCGTCTTTTTCGCCGATTTCTGTGTCACCTAAACTGAGGCGTCAGGAACATAGGATGTAGCGACGAAAAAATCACGATTTTCCTTCGGGCACCATGGGCCCGGCTGAATTTTCCGGTTGCAGATTCGCGGACTTTGAGCGACAATAATGCAGCCGCATAAAAGTTGGTATACAAAACGGCGGCATGCTCACCCCGGGCACTATGGCACTTTATCGCCGAGAATCAGCTTTTTGAACCCACCGACGATCAGTCGTGCCGGAATGCCGGCTCCGGCGTAGCCGATCGCGGCGAGCATGGCATACAATACCAGGCGGGCCCCCAAGTCCATGTCCGGCGTGAAAATCTGCGGTGTCACAAAGAGCGAAACCATAAGCCCGATGAGGATGCGCCAGGTATCCTGGGAAAAAAGAATATAGAAAAATACATAGCTGGGCGTAATGCGTCTCTGTGTCAAAACATCACCTTGAAATAATTATTGACGGCTTCGGAAAAAGTCCAATTTCAACCAAAACCGGATCGGCCCATCTTTCAAGCCGGTCAGGCCACGGATGGGACGGAAAACCAACCAGGAAGCACCGAATTGTAGACGTTGTAATTCATGAACCGGCTCTTGACAAGCACAATATGACGGCCTCGGAAAAAGCCGTCGCAATATTCACGGATCGCAAAATTGATGAACCCGTAAAAAGTCGCGATCCGACGGCTTTGTAAAAACTCCAAGATCAAGGCTTGCGCAATTTCGAAGAATGCAGCGTACCTGGCGTACGTAAAATTCCGAGAAATTGCGCGTAACGCAGATATTGGACTTTTACGAAGTCGTCAAAATTGACAAGCAGGATGCACTTTATGAAACCCGTTATCCTGATTATCGCGGTACTTTCGTTATTCGCAGCCTTTATTTCCTGCGCACCGCACCGGGGTGAAACAGCTGCCGACCGGGACACCGAAACGCCTCAGATATGCCTGACAGCCGATATCCGTCCTGAAATACAGCAACTGTTCAAGGCGCTCATGCTTAACCAGGAGCCCATTTCCGGGGCTGACGGCGATAGCGAACCCTCAGGGCCTGCCCCGAAGCCTTCGGACAACGACGAAACCGGACCGTCGGACCTGGCCCCGAACTTAGCCGAAGACGAACAGTTCATGGTGGCCCGTCGGCAGATGAAGGAACGAAAAGACGATCTGAATGATGCCAAACGCAATGCACTACTGGGCGAAACGCTGTCGGGACGCGTCGGGCCCGTCCGGGAGGATGTTCCCGAATCCGTGTTGGACCTGGCACAATCGGAAAACCGGGACCGGGTACATTTTTTCCGGGCAATTGCCTGGAAAACGAATCATCCCGGCGAAGAAATCGCAAGGCAGTATCGAATCTTTATGTATCGATTATCAGATGATAACCATCTGCTGCACGACGGCCAGGGACGATGGGCTGAAAAAAAAGAACTTGACCTGCAAGCCGGGGATTGGTAGTTGACGGATAACATGCGGAGCAATCTGTAAAAACCGGCGGCAGAAGCCGCTATGAGCCGTGCACCCAAAGTTCACGGGCAAAGACGGATCCGATTTTCCGGAACCCTAAGAATTTGTTTTACCATGCAAATCAGCCACGAAGGCGAGCGCTTTTTATAAGCCGTCTTTCGTGGCTTTTTTTTTCCCCGAACCTGCCGGCTATTCCCCGGCGCAGCAGAAAAGGAGCAAATATGACTCGTATGGCCAGTAACGCCCGCCTCGCTGCTTGTAGCGGCTTTTGCCTGCTTACGGTTTTATGTATTTTATTGTCCGCGCCGGTATCCGCTTTCGCCGATAACGGGAGACAAGACAACCGGGCTCAGCAACGCGCCGGTGAGGGGCAACACATCGTTTATGACGACGTTGTGGTAACGGGAACCCGCTCTCCCCATACGCTCTCAGACGTGCCGGTCGATACGGTGCTTATTTCAAGAGACGAGATCGATCGGTCTTCCGCAAACAATCTGCCGCAGCTTCTGCGGGGCGTTCCCGGCATGTCGGTCACCAATCTCGACGATACGATCGGTGCGGACAATCTCCGGCTGACTTTGAGGGGACTTCCGCTCAATGACGGCTATGGCCTGATTCTGGTGGACGGGCAGCGGGTTCACGGCGGTCTGGGTGCACACGGAGATTATGGCGTCAGCCTGAACCGGATTCCGCTTTCCATGGTCGAGCGGGTGGAAATCGTCCAGGGCGCAAGCTCCGCCCTGTATGGCGCGGACGCCATGGCGGGCGTCATCAACATCATCACCCGTTCCGTGCCGGAAAAGCGCTCGGGTACCGTTGGAGCCGGTTACGGGGTTTACGACGTAATGCCGCGAAAAGGATACTCCGTGGAGGAATCCACCCGGCGGAGGCGGCAGGCGCATGCATCCTTCGGATCTCCGGTGGGACGGGCATCGGGGCTGCTCATCCAGCTTGCGCAGGAAGCGGACGAAGGAACCGGCCGATTGCCGCAGCAAACAACCCGGGATTCGGCCATGGCGCGCTGGAGCACCGGGTTCGGGGGCAACGTAACGGCTGAAATCAGCGGCGATTTTTCCCGCTCCCTGAGGGAGACCAGCAGGACGGTGACGGATCACCGGTATGATCGGGAAATCGATGAGTACCGGATTTCCACGTCGCTGCGATACGACAGCCCCATCGAGTCGTGGCGGCTTTCCGGATATGCCTACAAGCAGGATTTCATTCAGGGGTATCCGGGTTTCACCCATGGGTACCGGGTAGGCGATACGGGCTACGATCAGGCGGAGGCTATCTACACCTGGTACGGAAGCAGCCAGTGGCTGACCATGGGCGCAGAGGCCCAGCGGCAAAGCCTTGATTACACCATTCACAATTTCGCGGGCGACGGTTCCCTGGAAAGCGAAATCGGTGTTGACCGAAACATCGATATTTACGCCATTTTCCTCCAGGATGAAATCTTTCTGCAAAACAGGCGAATCACCCTGGTACCCGGCATCCGCTGGGAAGACCACTCGGTTTTCGGCGGCGAATTCAACCCGAAGCTTTCCGCCGCCATCCAATCCGCGGAGGATGTCACATGGCGCATGTCCGTCGGCCGGGCATTCAAATCTCCCACCATCCGTCAGCTGTACTATGACGACATGTACCGCCATGGAAACGATTTCCGGCAATCCAATCCGGACCTCTCCCCGGAACGCGCCGTGAATTACAACATCAGCGTGGAGCGCGCATTTCCGGATAATGGATGGTGGTCCCGCATCGGCGCTTTCCGCACGGATCTCAAAGACAAGGTGGTCCGCTACGATACCGGCGGGATCGTAACCATCGACGGCGATGATTATCCCGTCCTTAGCTATCGGAATATCGATGAAGCCCGCATAGAAGGCGTCGAGCTTTCCTTCAGTAACCTGCGCCGGGTCGGCTTCATCCTGCGCGGAAGTGCGGGATGGACGCGCGCGGAAGACCGGAGCACCGGAAACGACCTGCCCTTTGTTCCCGAGTACACGGTAAGCCTCGTCCCGGGGTACGTGAGCGCAACGGGACGCACGGGCATTGAAAGCACCTGGACGGCTGTCGGAAGCCAATACCGAGACACCGCCAACGATGATTCCATCGATTCCCACTACATCGTCGATATCCGGATCTGGCGGCAGCTTACGGACCGGATGAGGGTATCCCTGGATGCGGGCAACGTCTTCGAGTCGCACCGGGGCGAAGAATATCATGCCCATCGCATGGGTCGCAGTTTTGGAATAAGCATTGCCGGAAACCTGTAAAAAAATTTTGCGCAACCCAAGTCCCTGTTCCTTCGTTGCGGCGTCTATACTATTGATATGCAGGAAAACGCGAAACAACAAGGGAACCGGGGAACAAACGAAAACCGACAACGTATAAGGATGAAACCGATGAAAGTAAAAACCCGGACCATAATCCCGGCAGCAATGCTTGCCGTCATGCTGGCGGCACCCGCTTATGCACACTTTCCGTGGATCACGCTTCACGAAAAAAACGGCGGGATTCAGGAATTCGAGATCGGATGGGGCCATCGCTTCCCCGACGACGGAGTGCTTGACCCGGACCGGGTGGCGTCGATTCGCCTGATTTCCCCGGACGGCAACGCGCGAGAAATACCCGTCAACCAAGCCCCCGCCTATGCCTTGTCCGGCATTGAAACAGCCGGAACCCATATCATTGAAGTCATCCAGAAAGAAAGCTATTATTCCCGGACCACTCAGGGCGGAAAGCGCGGTTCCCGCGCGGATCATCCCAACGCGATCAGCTGCGGATTTTCCACCAACACCATGAAAGCTATCTTTCCGGTGGAGCGCGGCAATGGCGATGTACAAAAGAAACTGGACCACGATCTCGAAATCATACCCGCAGCCGACCCGGCAACCCTTTCTGCCGGGGATCGCCTGCCCGTAAAAGTGACATTTCGCGGAAAACCCTTTACGGGAAGCATTTATGCAACCTGGGACGCTTACAACGGAGACGACGAATTCGGGCTGGAATTGAAAACCAACGAGGAGGGACTCGCGGAAGTGCGCCTTGAAAATGGCGGGCTGTGGATGATCATGGCCAATGAATCCGAGGATTATCCCGATCCGGACGTCTGCGACCGGCATTCCTATACCGCCACGCTCACGTTCAGAGTCGGAGAACCAAACTGACGGCCTCGGAAAAAGTCCTTTATCTTCGCCATGCGCAATCCCTTAGAATTTAAGGGGTTGCGCAGGTCTCGATCTTGAACTTGTTGCAAAACCCCTGGTCGCAACGTTTCACGCGTGCATCAAACCTGGCGCACCGCACTCAGGTTCCCGGCATCTGATAGTCCCGGGGAATGCAGACCGTAACGACGGTCCCCTTGCCGGGCTCGGACTCCACCCCGATGCTCCCGCCGTGATCCTCGATGATCTGCCGGGTGACGAACAGCCCCAGCCCGGTCCCCTTGCTCCCGCGGGTGGAAAAAAACAGGTTGAACATGGCGTTTCGGGTGTCTTCGTCCATCCCCTTGCCGGTATCCGCGATATCGAAGCAAACCTGCTTATCTTCAGGCCGCACTGTA
The DNA here is from genome assembly GCA_007134875.1 of Desulfobacterales bacterium. Classification (GTDB taxonomy): domain Bacteria; phylum Desulfobacterota; class Desulfobacteria; order Desulfobacterales; family Desulfosalsimonadaceae; genus B1SED10-16. The sequence goes on along the minus strand of SLJY01000040.1, from coordinate 36,492 downwards.
AGGGTTATGGCGTGGGATTTGGTTTTGTCCGGGTCCTCCGCGCACGCGTTGATAGCATTTTCGAAGATGTTCATCACGGCCTGCAGCATGCAGGTTGCATCGATCGTGAATTCACCCGGATCCTCTTCGCAGTGCGTCACAAAGGAAACGCCGTAGGACTGGATCTTGGAGTCCACCACCCGGCTCATTTCATCAACAAATGAGCGGACTGCGATCTTTTCCTTGGTAAAATCCCGCTCCTTGGCGTAAAACAGAATATCAAGAACCACGCGCTTGAGCCGCTCGGTGGTCTCCTGGACGATCTGGACCCCTTCCCGGGTGCGCTCACCGTTTTCCTTTGCCAGCCCGGAGTTGATCAGGTACATGCCGGAGTCGATTCCGGTAAGAAGCCCCTTGATGCCGTGGGAAAGGGAGCCGACCATCAGGCCCAGCGAGGAAAGCCTGTCCTGGAGTTCGCTTATCTGCTCCAGGTCGGTGGCCACCGACATGACCTGCTCCACGGTTTTTCCGGACGCGTCGAATACCGGAAGGGTCCAGACCAGGACCTTTCGTGTCCGGTGGTCCCTTGTGATATACTCAGTTTCGTGCTGACAGGATTTACCCCGGGAAAAGGTTTTTTTAACGGGACACTCCGGACACGGCTCCTCCCGGTCCATGCAGACCCGGTAGCAGTGCTCACCGCGCCGGTCGCCGAAGTTTTCCTCAAAGTAGGAATTGGCCTCCACGATGCGCAGGTCCGGATCATAGACGGCGATATAGCAGGGCAGATGTTCGAGCACTTCCTGAAGCGTTCCCGACCCGGCCGGCAACCGGCCGCCGGCCTCTATCAGTCCTTTGGTCTTGGCATCACCCATCGGCTGAGCGCCGCTTTTTTGCGAGAGCATCGCCTCCAGATTTTGGGTGTAATCGTAGAACTGCTTTCTGACCGTGATCTTTTCCCGGGCCCGCTTCAGGGCTCTTTCCAGGTCTTCCACTCCAATGGGCTTGGTGATGAAGTCCGTGGCGTCGAAGCGAAAGCTTCTCACCGCGAAATTCATATCCCCGTGCCCGGTGATCATGATTACCTCGGTTTCGGGATCGATCCGCTTGATCTTTTCCAGAAGTTCGATCCCGTCCATGCCCGGCATCTTGATATCGGTCAGGACAATGGGCGGGGTGTGCTCCCGGAAGCGCTCGATCGCCTCATCCCCGTCGGATGCATAGATCACCTCGTATCCCAGATCTTCCAGGGATATGCCCATCACCTCACGGACGTCCTCTTCGTCATCCACGAGCAGCACGGTATTGAAAGCCGGAATTTCCATTTGCAAATGCGTCCCTTTGCCCTTCACCGCGGTCGAATACCTGATCTTCAGGCCGCGATGGATGCGGCCTGCGTGTCAGCCGATGGTCTTTTTGACGATATCCAGAAGCTCGTCCGGCTCGAACGGTTTCTGGACAACGGCCACCGCACTTTTGATGGCATGGGTAATGCCCGACAGGCCGCTTACCACGACAACCGGAATATCCCTGTACTCGGGCTGCTTCGAATACCTGCGGTAAAACCGGGGCCCCCACTCTTCCGGCATGTCGAGATCCAGGGTAATCAGGTCCGGCTTGTTCTCTTTGAGCACCTCAAACGCCTCTCCCCCGTCGCTCGCGCTGCATGTTTCATAGCCCGCATCCTCTAGTACGGTCGTAATGTAGCGAACGATATTGGGATCGTCATCCACCACCATGACTTTCTTTGCCATTGGCATTCTCCTGTTGCTGGTTTTCATGAACGGGAAACCGCATGGTAAAGCATGCTCCCCCGGACTGCCTGTTGAACGCCTGGATTGTCCCGCCGCATTCCCGGACGATTCCGTAGCTGATTGACAATCCAAGGCCTGTTCCGCTCCCCACCGACTTGGTGGTAAAAAACGGCTCGAATATTTTGTCTATGATCGATTCGTCGATGCCGTTGCCGGTGTCGCAGATCTCCACGAAGGCCTCATCGCTTGAGGCACTCGTCGTTATCGATATGGCCTTGTCCTCCGGGTTCACTCGGACATCACCCCATCGCTCCTCGATGGCATCCCGCGCATTGATCAGGACATTGACGAAAACCTGCTCCAACCGGCTCGAATTGGCCCGGATCAGCGGAAGGTTATCGGCCAGGTTCCAATCCACCCGGATCCCGCGGACCTTCATCTGCTCCGAAAAGATTTCCGATGCCAGCGCCATTACGTGGTTGACATCCACGCTTTCCAGGTCCAGCTCCGATTTTCTGGCAAACTGCCGCATGTGGCTGATGATATTGGTTGCCCGGTCTACGTTGGCGTCGATCTTGCCGAGCATGTTCGCCAGAATGTCTTTTTTCACCTCCCCGCCGGATTCAAATTTCTGCAGCATGAATGAGCTGGCCGTTTTCATCACGGAAAGCGGCTGATTGAGTTCGTGGGCGATGCCGGTTGCCATTTCGCCCAGGGTGGTCATCTTGGAAGCCTGGATAAGCTGCTGCTCCGTTTCAAGCTGCTGGGTGATGTCCGATGTGGTCACCAGCAGCACCTCCCATTCGGGATATGCGGTTCGGGAGGAACGGATGTCCACGAACAGGGGATTTCCGTTTTTATCCTTCTGGCGGATCTGGTGCAAAAAAGCGCCGCTTTGAATTCTGGCTTCATATTCCTTCCGGTCCCCCGACTCGAAAAACATCCAGAAAGACTTGCCAAGAACATCATCCCGGGCATATCCGTACACCGGCTCCACGGAGTCGTTGCAGTCCTGGATTTCCATGGTTTCCGGATCGAGTACGAAAACCGGGTTCGGAATATTGGAAAAGATCGCCTGGTAGCGACGCTGGGAAGCCTCCAGCTTCTCCTCGAGTTCCCGCTTGATGGTCACGTCCAGGCTCATCTCCATTGCCGCCACCACCGCTCCGTTTTCATCCCGGATCGGTGCGGTACGGGCCACCCAGCGCATCGGCTTTCCGTCGCGGTTGTAGCCCGCCTCCTCGAACGTGTGGGACATGCCGTCCCGGAAAGTTTTTTCCACGGGGCAGTTTTCACACTTCTCGTCTCGCCCCTTGTATACGGAATAACAGTAATCCCCCTTGCGGGGATCGAATTTCTGCGCAAATTCCCGGTTGTACCGGATAAGCCGGAGATTTTTGTCCTGCACGGTGATCAGGCACGGAACGGTTTCAAACAGATTCTGGTATTCGCTGTGCTCCTGGGCAATCTCGTGACGCTTGTATTCAATGGTGTCGGCGGTTTTTGCCACGGCGCGGGCAAGCCGGCCGATCTCATCATCGCCTGCCGCCTCGGTCATGTTTTCATGCGGCTTTTCCTCCGCAATCCGCGCGGCTGTTTCGGCCAGGCGCGCCAGCGGTTGTCGTATATATAGAATAAGAATAAATCGCACAATAAACAAGCAGAGGGCGAAAACGGCAATCCCTGCTGCAATGAACAACAAACCGGCCGCTTCACGGCCCGGAAATAAATTCCCGATAACCCCGAACACAAGCCCCAGGGCAAGAATCACCCCGGACAAAAGGATTGTCAGTTTCGCGACAATGCTGTTTTGAAAACGATGTTCCATCTGCATCCATGATTCCGCGATGCCCGTATTATCGTGATGCTCATGCGGGCTGAAGGGTGTTTGCCAGTTTCTCCCGGAACGAACCGGGCACACACAGGTTCATATCCAGTCGGATCTGGTCGTCGGTTAATCCCATTGCCAGACCGAGCAGTTGGGGCAGATACAAAATCGGGACCTCGTAATGTGTATGGTGTTGTTTGGAGGCCTTTTTCTGGTAGGCCTCCAGATTCATCTGGCACATAGGGCATACCGTGACGATGGCATCGGCACCCTGCGCACCTTCAAGCAGAGCTGCAACCAACTCGATGCCCGCTTCGGGCGCCGTACTCATAAGCGATGCCCCGCAGCATCGCCCGCCCATGTCCCACGGATACACAGATGCGCCGGCGACGGTTATCAACGATTCCATAGAGCGCGGCGCTTCCGGGTCGTCAAAAACGGCGTACGGGCGAAGGCACTGGCATCCGTAATACGGTGCGATACTGAAACCCTCCAGGGAGCGCACGATTTTCGAGGCGATATCATCCAGCGCCACATCGTTTACAAGGACATCAAGGAGGTGCCGGGTTCTGACGGTCCCCTTGAGCACAAGATCGTCTGCCTCAAGAACCTGGTTGATCTTTCTGAGCAGTGAATGATCATCTTTGATTCCCTGTTCCACCCGCTTGAGATTCAGGTAGCATGCGCTGCACGGAACGAGAATGTCCGATTTGGCCTTCATTTTTTCGGCCATGGCCAGGTTCCGGGCCGGCAGCGCGAAGGAAAGCAGGTGGCTGACACCCTCCGCGGCGGTTGCGCCGCAGCAGGTCCAGTCGTCAAGTTCTATCAACTCGATCCCCAGCGTTTCGAAAAGCGCCATGGTGGAGATGCTGTACTCGGCCGCGGTCCCTTCCAGGGAGCAGCCGGGATAGTATATGTATGTCATGATTGCTCCTCGATTTCCCTTGCTTTCCTGAACATGGCATCCAGTTTTTGCGTACCCTTGGAAGGAATCTCGACGGACACCTTGCGCTTGGCCATGAGCCGCATCCCCAAAGGCGTGAATTTCAAAGGGATGACGGGATTTTTCATGGACATGAAATAGAGGGTCATAAATTCCATTTCCCGCACCCGGCCGTGCCGGCGAACGCTTTCCATGAAGCTTTGGTAAAAACGGATGCTCCGCTTGTACAAAGGCAGGTTTTCCGATGCCGCCACCTGCTTGAGCAGGCTCATGGCGTCGGTGATCTGCAAGCCCCTCGGACAGCGAAGGGTGCAGGTATAGCAGGTCGAACACAGGGCAAATGTCCGGGTTTTGAATATTTCCTCCGCATTATCCGTGAGCAGCAGGCGCCACAGATAGCGCGGGGATACGTCCATGGCATCGGCATTGGGGCACGACCCGCTGCATGTCCCGCACTGAATGCATGCCAGGAGTTGTTTTCGCGCGGGAGCCAGTTTTTTGATAAGCGACCGGTCCGGAGCTGCCGTTTGGGTGTCTACTGCAGGTTCCATATATGTATCCTTGTTTGTTAATTCCAGCGCCTGAACGAAAACCGTCTTTATCGCCGTCCTTGACCTTATCGAAAAACCCCGGCTTTCGTTCGGGAACTATTCCATGACCATGTCGATCATATCGAGCATGCGGCCGTCGAAAAATCCGTCCAGGACCGATGCACTGTTGGGGCATTCGCTCGCGCAGTTCCCGCAACCCTGGCACATGACCGCGTTGACCAGGACCCTGTTGGTATCCGGATCGATCGAACGCGCACCATAAGGACAGACCGCGATACAACGTTCACAGGTTACGCACAGGCTGTGGCGCACCCGGGCGGTTACCGCCGCCGGGGAAATGGCGTTTTTCGACAAAATGCGAAGCGCCCGCTGGGCCGCGGCGCCGGCCGTGGCAACCGAGCCTTCGATCGAACCGGGGCCCAACGCAATGCCGCATCCGAACACCCCTTCCTTCAGGCTGTCCACGGGACGCCACTTGGACTCGGCTTCCCTGAAAAACCCGTCTTCATCGCATTCCGCGCCGAACGCCCCCGCCAGTTCTTCCGGCAGGTTCGGCACAATGCCGGTTGCCAGGACCAGCAGGTCCGCATGGATCTGTACATCGGCGTCCAAAAGCGGTTCACGGGTGCTGATCACGACCTTTGACCCGCCTTCTTCCCCTTGGGAAACAACGGGTTTCGCATACGTCGTATAGGGGATGAATACGGCGCCGGCTTTCCTGGCCTCTGTGTACCAGCTTTCCGCAAATCCGGGGCTCATCATGTCCCTGTAAAGGATATAGACCGAAATATCGGGATTCTGCTGTTTCATTTGAAGAATGTGTTTGAGCGTCGATGGGCAGCAGACACGGCTGCAGTAGTTTCTTGGCTCCTCCCTGGAATCGACGCACTGGATCATACAGACCGATTCGATCGCGCTGTAATCGATCGCTTTGGCGGCCACCTTTTCTTCGAGCTCTTTCTGCGTGACGATGGCATCGCTCGTGCCGTAACCGTAGGATCGGGTCTCCGCCTCCCGGCCACCCGTGGCGATGAGAACCACCCCGTGCTGTATGGTCTGCGGGCCGGAATCCGCGGTTTCAATGGTCGTGAAAAAATTCCCGACCTCCCCGAAGGCGCTAACCACCGTGGTATTGGTATGAACGTGCACGAGGGGATGCTTTTCTATGCGCTGGGTCGTGTCTTCGAGCAATATGGCCGTATCATTTCCCTCAACGGTGGAATGCAGCCATCCCAGGTTTCCGCCGGGGTGCTCGGATGCTTCCACCAGGTGAACATCGTATCCGTGTTCGGCAATGGCGAGCGCCGCTGTCATACCGGCAATGCCGCCCCCGACAACCAGGGCGCTGCGGGTTACCGGCACAGTCTGCTTCGGAAGCGGGTCGACCGACCGCAGGCGGGATATGCCTGTTGAAAGCGAGCGCCTCATTGCCTTTTCGATCGCATCGCCACCGGTTTCCTCGCCGTAGGCAAACTCGGGGCTCCGGATATCGCAGACATCCATCAGGGAAGGATCGAGCATTACTTCTCCGCCCAGTTCGCGAATCCTGCGGGTATAGGCATAGGGCGTGCATGCACCTACCAGCAGCCGGTTATATCCCTTGGTTTTTACCTTTTCCGCCAGGGATTCCCACCCTTCCTCCGTACAAATCCGGGAAACAAACGAAACGCTTTCCACGAAGGGGTCCGCTTCCAGACCGGCTGCAAGCCGCCTCAGATCGATCCCTTCGGGCAGGCTTCCCCCGCACTCGCATAAAATGACGCGGACTTTGGGGGCCTGGTGGGAGACATCGATGTATTCCGGCGTGTCATCCCCGGCAACGGCGATGCCCTTGCCTGCCGAATGCATGGTCGCAGAAGCCAGAAGGGATGCGGAACATGCGGATATCACCGATTCGGCAATGTCTTTGGGGCCGGAAAAAGACCCTCCGCAGAAAATGCCTTCCCGGCTTGTCTTTGCGGGCAGAAACGGCTCACCCCGGACAAATCCCCAGGGGTTTAGCTCGATGCCGGCGGCTTCGGCGAGCTTGTCCGTTCCGGATGAGGGCTTCTGGCCGGTGGAAAGCACGACCATGTCATAGTCTTCTTCGATGCGCCGGCTTTTTTCGCCGGGATAGGAGACAACCAGCTTTCCGGTATGCGTATCCTGGTAGACCGTATGCACCCGCCCCCGGACAAACCGGACGCCCTGGTCCGTTTCCGCGGCATCCCGGAAACGCTGGAACGCCTTTCCAACGGTTCGCATATCCATGTAAAAAATGGTCGACTCGAGGTCTTCGGGCCCGTGTTCCTTTGCGAGCATGGCCTCCTTGATGGCGTACATGCAGCAAACACCGGAGCAGTAATCCGAGTCTGTCTGCAAGTCCCTCGATCCGACGCACTGGATCCACGCAATCTTTTTAACCGGCTCGCCGTTGGACGGCCGCAGGAGCGCTCCGCCACCGCCGGGGCCTGTGCCGCTGATGAGACGCTCGAACTCCAGGCCGGTCACCACGTCGGAAAACACCTTATAGCCGAAGGTGTTCTTCCCGGTTGACGGATCATAGCCTTCGGATCCGCCGCAGAAAACCACTGCGCCGGCTTCGATCTCCTCGGCCCGGGCGGCTTCTTCCGCCTCGTAGACCCCGATGACCTTGCCCGCAAGATCCTCCGGATCGAAAGGCTTCATGAGGTAATCCATTGCACCCGTTTTCATGGCTTCAACCGCTGTTTCAACGGTTGCATACGCGGTCATCATCACCACGGTCATATCCGGAAAAAGATCTTTGGCCTTCTTGAGAACCTCCACGCCGTCAATACCCGGCATCTTGATATCGAGCAGCATCATCCGGAAGGACTGCTGTTTGATCAGATCAAGGGCTTCCTCCCCGGAACCGACCGTTTCGACGGAAAAGCCCTCCTCCTCCAGCCACTCCTTGATGGAATCGCGCACGGTATACTCGTCATCCACCACCAGAACGCTGAAATCCTGCCGACCTTCCCGGTACAGCCGTATGGCGCCCGTGGGGCAGACATTTATGCATTCGCCGCAACGCGTGCAGGCAGCCGGATCAATAACGTAGGTATTGGGAAGCATATGGGGAACCGGCAGATAGATGGCCTTTCGCATGGAAAGGCCCGCATTGAAATCGTCAGCCACGGAAACGGAACAAGCGTCCGCGCATCGCCCGCATCCGATGCAGGCGACAGGATCGACAAACCCCGGCTGTCTTTTCAGGCGAACCGTGAAGTTGCCGGCTTCCCCCTCGATTCCCACGACCTGTGTGGATGTACGGATATCGATATTCTCGTGGAACAACCCCTTCCTGAGACAATACTGGGCACCGGCATCGCGATCCACCAGGGGAAGCATCCTGCACATGCCGCAGTGATTGGTCGGGAACTGGTTGTCGAGCTGGCTCAAAACGCCACCCAGGTGCGGCGCCCGGTCCACCAGCGTGACCGGGTATCCGGTTTCGGCAAGGTCCAGAGCGGCGCGGATGCCGCTGATGCCGCCTCCGACCACGAGGGCGCGTCCGATCTTGGGTTTCATATATCCATGCTCCTTGTTTTTCTTGGCATCCGGATGTTTCCCTGACTCCGGAAATCACATATCAATGCTTGATCTCAACCACTTCGGCAAATTCATCCTCCCTGAACACTGCAAGGGGCGGATCTTCCTCCAGGCTCCTTCCCGCCTCGTAGTCGAAGGCGTTCTGCGTATGGCTCGCGGTCATGGAGAACAACTCGGCCAGGGGGATATCATTGGGGCACGCATTGGAGCACTGCCCGCAGCCGACACAGGCCGTTGTCATATGCGCCATCCGGGTAAGGTGGTAAAAGACCGTATCCGTCGGCATGCGGATCTTTCCCCGCCGCTTGGCCCACCGGAGGTACTGGAACGGGTCGTGGTCGAAAACATCCGTGACGAATACGCATTCCCGGCAGTAACAGACCGGGCAGGCAACCCGGCAGTTGTAGCAGTTGATGCAGCCGGAAAGGTATTCGGCCAGTTTTTCCGGGGTATCGGTTTTTTCGTGAACCGCCGCGAACACCTCGCCCTGACTGGCTTCGCGAGCCGAAACAATCGACCCAACGGCCTCTTCTCGTCCATCCGGCGGCTCCTGGACATTGAGGCCCAGCCGGTCCAGTAAACCTTCGCCCTTTTCCGTCCCGGCACTCAGCAGAAACTGCTTTTTGATATCCATTCCGAAAATGCCGATCCCTATATCAGCGCCCTCCGGAACCGGATGCGTGCAGATTTTACAGGCGGGAGGCAGCTCGACCGCTTCGTCGAACTGCGTTTTACCGTCCAGCGCAGCCGTGAGGAAACGATCCGTTGTGCTTTCCGGATCCTTGCCCGCTAATTTCCTGAAGTCATTGTTTTGAAGGGTCCCGGGGCAGTCGATGCCGATAATGATGATATCGTCCACCTGCCCCTGCTTCAGCTTAACCAGTTCGATATGAGCCCGGATTTCACAGGGGCGCAGCACCGTCGCAACGGTTTCCCCGGGAGAGCGCTTCGTAAGGCGCGAAACCAGGCGGGCGGCATTCATGGGAAATGCCGGCGAAAAAGGGTCCGCAGCGGATAGCTGCTCCGGATCGGTCACCAGGGTCTGCATAACGGTATCGTTTCCGGACTGCCGCATGGGGACCATGACGGCGCTGATATTATCGTCTGCAAGCAGCGACTGAAGAAAGGAAGCAAGCGCCCCCTGCAGGTTCTTATCCGCAATGTCATATAGCGCGGTTTTTGCCATGAAATGCCTCCATCACTAAAGGATGTGCTGTTTGTTTTCGTATTGGTATTTTTTTAACGATTGGGTCATTTTAGCATCGGCCGATCCCGCTCAGACCACCGCCGCATTTCGGGCCTCGTTGGGTCCGAGTTCCTTGATTTCTTCCACCATTTCCCGTATGGTGCGTGCGAACTGGATGCCGTCGGACGCCCCGATCCATGTCAGCTTGAGCCGCTGTTCGGAAAACCCGTAGCGCGGCAAAATGGCCTTGAGCAGCTTCATACGGCGCCGCGCCTTATAATTTCCGTTGATATAGTGGCAGTCGCCCGGGTGACACCCGGAGACCAGCACAGCATCCGCGCCTTCCAGAAAGGCCTTGATAATATACTTGGGGTCAACCATCCCCGTGCACATCACCCGGATCAGCCGGACGTTGGTTGGATAGGTGAGCCGCGATGTACCCGCAAGATCGGCGGCCGTATAGGTGCACCAGTTGCACACAAAAGCGATGATGGTCGGTTCGAAGTCATCCATGGTATATTGTCCTTTGGTTTTCGGTGTCTGTTGCTCTGTCCGCCGCAGCGGCCGGGGGCTATCCCCGCAAAATCCGGTGCGGCGTTATCTTTATCCCGTTTGCCATGGGAGCCGGGATCGGTTGTTTTCCTCTCCGATCCCGACGCCGCCAATCAGCAACCACGAATTTTCCGCACTCCGTCTTCTGTCTCAAAGACCCACTTGGTGAATCGTATCGATAATCCCCTCCAGTTCGGCCATCAACTGTCCCGGCTTGAAATGGCGTACCTGGGCGGCGTTGCTCGGGCAAAAACCGGAACAACTCCCGCACCCCTTGCACAGGGCTTCATTGACAACCGATATACCGCGGCGCTGATCGAACTCGATGGCGCCGTACGCGCAAAGGCCTATGCAAACCTGGCACCCCGCGCATATATCCGGATCGATCCAGGAAATCGCGGACGGCACCTCCACGACGCCCCGATGGGCTAGCGAAAGCGCCTTGGCCGCGGCCCCGGACGCCTGCGCGGTGGTATCCGGAATATCCTTGGCGGACTGGCAGGCCCCGGCCAGAAAAATCCCGTCCGTGGAGGTGGACAGCGGCCCCAGCTTGGGGTGCTCCTCCAGGAAAAATCCGTCTTTCCCCTGGCTTATCCCGAACAGGCGGCAAATCTCGTTGGCATCGGGGCGGGCTTCCATGGCCATGCACAACACGACCATGTCGACCGGCACCCGGACCCGTTTACCCAGAAGCGTATCCTCGCCGATGGCGATGAGCTTGCCCTTTTCTTGGTCGGTCTTCGCCTTGTCGGTAATTTCAGCCACCTTGCCCCGTATAAAACGGGTCCCTTCCTCCTGGCAGCGCCGATAGAATTCTTCGTAGCCCTTGCCGAAACACCGCATGTCGATGTAAAAATCATAGACTTCCGTATCATGACCCACTTTTTCCTTGATCAGGTGGGAATATTTCAACGCATACATGCAGCAGACACGGGAGCAGTATTCATGGTAGTTGGCATCCCGGCTGCCCACGCAGTGGATGAGCGCCACGCTTTTGGGCTTGCCCTCGAACTCTCCCTGTTCGTTTTTCATAAGGATCTGTCCGCCAGTAGGCCCGGTGGCATTGTTGAGCCGCTCGAATTCAAGGCTCGTAAACACGTTGGCGTATTTGCCGTATCCGTATTGTTTGAGCGGTTCCGGGTCCATGAGATCGAAACCGGTGGCAATGACCACGCTGCCCACCTTGACCTCCAGGTCCTCGGGTTGCATCTCGTGGTTGATTGCGTTTGGCTGGCAGGCCTTGAGGCATTCGTAACACTCGGAGCAGACGCCGCATTCCAAGCACCGGGAAGCTTCACGCAGGGCCTGCTCCTCATTGAAACCCGCGTAGACTTCGCAAAAGTTGGCAACACGTTCGGCCGGGTCGAGGCATTCGGTATGTTCCCGTTTCTGACGGATCTCCGGGATGGTTTCCGGGGGGATATCCGGTTTTACGTAATCCCACTGTTTTTGCCGGCCCTCGTAAAGATCCATACCGTTAATGTAGCGGTATATGCTCTCGGCGGCCTCCTTACCGCATGCCACCGCATCCACTACCGATTTCGGCCCGTAAAAGGCATCCCCGCCTGCAAAGACCCATTCAAGCGGCGTCTGGAGGGTTACAGGGTCTGCCTCAAGCCCCCCTCTTGGCGATACAGCCACCTGCTGGGAGTCCGCAAAATCAAGATCGGCCGCCTGCCCGATGGCGATGATGACGGTATCGGCGAAATAGGGCTGGCATGCGGATTCGTCAAAAGACGGATTGAAGCGGCCCGCTTCGTCGAAAACGGCCGTGCAGCTCTTGAACTCGATGCCGGATACCTTCCCCGATGCGTTGTCGATGAAAAAGGATTTGGGACCAAAGCTGTTGACGATATGAATCCCCTCTTCCACGGCATCCCGGATCTCGTGCTCCCAGGCCGGCATTTCGCCGCGCTTTTCCAGGCAGATCATGGTAACGCTTCGGGCACCCTTTCGCTTTGCGGTAAGCGCCACATCCACGGCCACGTTTCCGCCACCGATAACGAGCACCTCTTCTCCGATATCCACGGTGTTCCCCATGGCAACATCCCGCAGGAAGTCAACGCCCTGAAGAACCCCGCTGGTGTCCTCGTTTTCGACGCCAAGCTTTCTTCCCCCATGAAGGCCGACAGCCATAAAAACGGCCTTGAACCCGTCGCTTTTTACGCTTTCCAGGGTAATATCCGTACCGAAAGCCGTATTGGTCACAATAGAGACCCCCATCTTTTCGATCAGGGCAATCTCGTGAGCGAGGATGTCTCTTGGCAGACGGTATTCGGGAATGCCCACGGCCATCATGCCCCCCGCAACCGGAAGCTTCTCGTATACGGTTACGGCATATCCCCTGCGGGCCAAAAAATATGCCGCGGAAAGACCGGCCGGGCCGGAGCCGATAATCGCCACTTTTTCTTCGCCCGGCAAAGGCGCGTCTTCGGGTTCATCCCATCCTTCGGCCATGCCCAGGTCGGAGAGAAAGCGGTGAAGCTCGCGAATGGCCAAAGGCTCATCCACGTCGTTGCGGGTGCATTGCCCTTCGCAGGGATGGTGGCATACTCGCCCGCACACCGCCGGAAACGGATGATCCTGGCGGAACAGCGATAAGGCTTCCCGGTATTTTCCCTGGTTCGTCAGGGCGATATACCCCTGGATCGATACATGGGCGGGGCACGTTGCCTTGCAGGGCGCGGTTCCCTTTTTGTCGATCACGTAGGCGATGGGGACCGCCTGGGGAAAGGAGCGGTAAATAGCGCGGCGCTCTTTGAGTCCCACATCCCATTCGCTGGGGCGGGATATGGGGCAGACCTTTTCGCATTCCCCGCAGCCAGTGCATATGCCCTCGGTAACATATCGGGGCTTTCTGTGCACCGTGATATTGTAGTTGCCGATATATCCCGTGACATCGGATACCTCGGAGTAAGTCATCAAATCGATGTTCGGCTGCTGGCCGACCTCCACCATAACCGGCGTGCCGATACACGCGGCGCAGTCCAGGGTGGGAAAAGTCTTGTCGAACTGGAGCATGTGCCCGCCGATGGTGGGGGCTTTTTCCACCAGGTACACCTTGTTTCCCGCCCGCCCGATATCCATGGCCGCCTGCATGCCGGCTATGCCCGCACCCACCACCATGATGTCCGGATGGACCGAAACCTGACGGGTTGCCAGTTTTTCATGAAAGCAGACCCGGTTGACGGCAGCAGCGATCTGGGTCTTGGCCTTCCGGGTGGCATCATCCGCATCGGCCGTCACCCAGGAGACCTGTTCCCGTACGGAGGCCATCTGAAAATAATACGGGTTGATCCCCGAACGCTGACAGACCCCCTGAAACGTCTTTTCGTGCAGCCGGGGCGAGCAGGACGCTACCACGACGCGGTTTAGACCGTATTCGTGAATGTCTTTTTCGATCATCTCCTGGCCCGGGTCGGAACACATGAACTTGTAGTCCCGGGATATCACCACGGACGGAAGCGTACCGGCGAATGCGGCGGCTTCGTCCACATGGACCTTTCCGGCAATATTGATTCCGCAGTGACAGACGTAACATCCGATTCGTATGCTCATTCGCCTTTCCTTACCCATGCTTTTTTTTCATTTGCAGTCGAAAGGAATTGCCGTCGGTTGTTTCTTCGGCAAAAACCAATTCATATGAAAACGCCGGCAGAATCTTCAGCAGGTCACACTTGATATCCTCGTCGTGACAATGGATTTCCAGCGTCTGCTCCGGCAGCATCTCACGGAACACCTGGCTTACTTTCAGCAGGGCGATTGGCACGATAAAACCCCTCAGATCGAGTGTATGATCCGCTTGACGATTCAAAACTAAAATTCCTGAACGGTTGTATTCATGTTTTACCGACCTTGCTTTCACTGCATGCTTATGCACAGTAAAGTATTGCCTTTCGCTTTTGCATTTTACACTAGCAATAATGGTGCCAAAAAATAATTCGCAGATTTCATAAGGAATTATTCTTATTTGTTGCATTTATTCGTTAAGATGTTTAAAATTACATTTTAACAAATGTTAAAATTTTAACACAACGAACAGGGTCAGCCATGCATGAAAAAGACCTGAACCAATACTGGAAAACCGTGGTGGACACTATCAAGGACGGTGTGATGATCGTCGACAAAAAGGGCGTGATCGTCTCCGTCAACCAGGCCATGAGCGATATTACCGGCTATAACCGGGACGAGCTGCTCGGCAAGCCCTGCACGTTCTTAAATTGCAACATCTGCGAAGTTGTTCTCGAAAAAGAAGGCGAGCACTGGTGCCATCTTTTTAAAACCGGATTCCTCAATATGCGGGAGGCCGTGATTCAGACCAGCGACGGCGAATTCATCCCGGTTCTGAAAAACGCATCGATTCTTCGGGACGGAAACGAGAACATCATCGGGGCGGTGGAAACCATAACGGACATCACGGAACTGGCGGAAAAAGAAACGCAGATCAGCGCGTTAAGGAGTGAGTTATGCTCCGAAAACGGATTTCACGGACTGCTTGGCAATTCGCTTCCCATGCAGCAGGTCTACGATTTGATTGAAAATGCGGCACGCTCCGATGCGCCCGTGATCATATTCGGGGAGTCAGGCACCGGAAAGGAAATGGTCGCCCAGGCGATTCATACCATCAGCCGCCGTAAGGAGCATCCGTACATAAAGGTCAACTGCGCAGCGCTAAACGATTCGCTGCTGGAAAGCGAACTGTTCGGCCATCGGAAAGGTGCGTTTACCGGGGCATACCAGGACCGTACCGGCCGTTTCGAGGCGGCGAACAACGGCACCATTTTTCTCGATGAAATCGGCGATCTCCCCCTGTCGACCCAGGTCAAGCTGCTCCGCGTCCTGGAAGACCGGACCATTGAGCGGGTCGGAGACAACCGCCCCGTTCACACAGACGTGCGGATCATCACCGCAACCAACCGGGACCTTCAGAAGCTCATGGACGAGGGCACCTTCCGGGACGATCTTTTCTACCGGATCAACGTGATTCCGATCCGGGTTCCGCGTCTTCGGGACAGAAACGGCGACATATCCCTTTTGACGGATGCGTTTTTCCACCGCATCCGGCTCAAAAGCAACAAATCGGTCGGCGGCATTTCCAATGCGGCCATGGAGGTAATCGTCAACTACCATTGGCCGGGCAATGTCCGGGAGCTCAAAAGCGCTTTCGAATATGCCTTTGTCACATGCGATCAACCCCTGATCCAGCCCGAACACCTTCCACCGGATGTATTGCACGGAAAAAACGGTCATACCGTCCATAAAGCGGGAAGCCAGCGGGCCATGAACCGGGACGAGAAAAAAAAACAGGAGCTGATCGAAGCCCTTCGCAAAACCGGCGGCAACCGCTCCCGGGCCGCCGAAATACTGGGCGTTTCCCGGGTTACGGTATGGAACCGGATCAAGCGCTACAACATCTCCGCAGGCCAGGATTCGGGGGAGGCATAAACTAATCGGAAACAGGCAGTTCCAACCGGAAGACGGTGCCTGACGACCCCGTGCTTTTTACCCGGACATCCCCCCCGTGGCGCTGCATGATCTCTTTGACCGTGGAGAGCCCCAGCCCCACGCCGTAGCCTTCCTGCTTGGTGGTATAAAAGGGCTCGAAAATTCGGGGAAGCTCCTTGTCTTTGATCCCCGAACCCGTATCTCCCACATCCAGAATAAGGCTTTTTTCCGCCGGATCATAGGCGGCTGAAACAGAAAGGTGCCCGCCTCCGGGCATGGCGTCGATGGCATTGAAGACAAGGTTTAAGACACACTGCTGCAGTTGGTTGAAATCACCGCTTATTTTCGGCAAAATGGTGGGGATATCCGTTGACAGAACGATTTTCTGAAGCTCCAGCTTGTGGGAGCAAAGCAGGATGCTCTGCTCGAGCAGGTCCTTGATCGACACGGTTTCAAAGGAAGGCGGCGATTTCCGGGTATACGCCAAGAGGTTGCCGGTGATATGGGAGCAGCGGCTTATTTCCCGGTCCACGATTTCCAGGTACCTGGAAAACTTCTCCAGTCGCTCCGGATCCACCTGCTTTTTATCCACGCCGCGCCTCATGAGCCGGACGTAATTGAGGATACCGGACAGCGGGTTGTTGATTTCATGGACCACGCTCGCGGCAAGGCGCCCCAAAGAGATCATCTTGTCCTGCTGCAGAATCCTTGCCTGGTCCTCCATTGCCCGTTCAAGCCGGTAGAACTCCCGCAAATCGCGTATAAACAGCACCAGTCCTTCGAGCCGGTCGTCCTCGAACAGGCGGATGGCCGAGACCTGCACCGGGATCCGGCGCTTTTTCGCGTCAAAAAGCACGGTCTCGAAAAGGGAGAGGCAGTGTCTGCCGCCGAAAGCGTCGCTGTCGAGTTCTTTTTCCATCCTTTCCCGCTCATCTTCGGGAAACAGGCGATCAATGGATATTTCTGAAATCAGGCGGTCCTTTTCGACGCCTGTGAGTTGTTCCATACTCCGGTTGGCCAGGATGACTCGTCCTTCGATGTCGCAGGCCGCAATGGCATCCATGGAGCTTTCGATAAGCTTTCGCTGAAAGTTGATGCTCCTGACGAGTTCGCGCGCGGTAATCGTCTTGTCCCGCTCAAGAAGCTGCATGTAATCCTTGAGTTGTTTTCTTGAGGTAAAGCGCTGGATGGCGCGATAAAGCGCCAGATGCAGGGCGTCGTAGTTGAGGGGCTTGGTCACGAAATCGGATGCATCGAGCTGCAGTGCCCGGATGGCCAACTCGATGTCCGCAAACGCGGTGATAATGATCACTTCGGTTTCGGAAAATTCCTTTTTTACCGCATCAAGTACGGCAAGCCCGTCCATCACCGGCATCCGGATATCGGTGATGACGATCTCGGGCAGGGTTTCGCGCACCCGCTGAAGGCCCTCGCGGCCGTCCGCCGCCGTATGAACAATATATCCTACATCTTCAAGGGCAATCCGCACAACGTCGCGGATATCCTTTTCATCATCAATCAAAACGATCGTCCACTGCTCGGAAGATTCCATCCACATGCTCCGGAATACGGTGGTACAGGCCTTGATGTCCGCTGCAAATCAGGATGCCGGCTCGCACCGGCACACGGGCAGGGTCTCTCTATGTTCTTCATTAGCGGCTGAACAAAAACCGTCTTTTCCGCCAATCTCTGCGTCCGGCTCAAATTTTCGCCGTCCTTGACCTTGACGAAAAATCCCGGTTTTCGTTCGGACACTCATCAGTTATTGTAGTATATCCCCGAACGCTTTGCAAATCATTACGAAAGACCGGCCCGGGGCATATAAAATTTGCAGTCTTTGTTGACAGGAAACGATTATGTCCTAATTATTACTGGTTGATGATCCTGACTATGGACAGCATGCACCCGGAAACATGCCACCCAACAAGAGGAGATACGAATGGATCGTTTGGCGTACCGTAAAATTCTGGAAGATGCCATACAAAGTGAAATCGATTCCCAGGTGTTTTACCGAGAAGCTGCTGAGGCACTTGAAAACAACCTTCTGAAGGAAATGTTTCTTTCCTTCGCAGAAGAAGAAAAGCGCCACGAGGATACATTGCGCCGGTTTCTGGAATCCACGCCCGATGAACTTCCGTTTAATGAATCAACGGACTTTCATGTCTCGGAAACCATCGCCACCCCGCGCGTGTCTGCGGAGATGAGGCCGGCGGATGCCTTCGCCCTTGCCATGAAAAAGGAAGAAGAGGCCATGAAGGTCTATGCCGCCCTTGCTCAAGAATGCACCGATGAGGCGCAGAAAAAAATACTGCTTGAACTTGCAGCCATGGAGCGGTCGCACAAGCTGAAAATGGAAAAAGCCTTTATAGACACCGGGTATCCCGAATCATGGTAAAACGGGATCCGGCGGCTGCAGTCGCCCGGCTGCAGCCGCACCCCTTCTTTCCGGCCCCCATCACCTCTCCAGGGCCGCGTGAACAATCCGCCGGGCATCTTCCTGAATCCGGCGAAGATGCTTTTCCCCTTTGAAGCTTTCGGCATATATCTTGTAAATGTCCTCGGTTCCGGAAGGCCGGGCTGCGAACCAGCCGTTTTCCGAGGCGATCTTGATCCCGCCGATGGGCGCGTCATTGCCGGGTGCCCGGGTAAGGCGGGCCGCAATGGGCTCCCCCGCCAGGGTATCCGCCCGGATATGCCCCGGGGAAAGCTTTTTCAGAATTTCCTTCTGCCCGCGATCCGCCGGGGCGTCCATTCTTTCATAGACGCATCGGCCAAAACGGTCTTCGAGCTCCTTGTAGCTCCCTGCGGGGTCCTTTCCGGTGACTGCGAGGATTTCGGCCCCCAGAAGGTTCATGATGATGCCGTCCTTGTCCGTCGACCAGGCGGTGCCGTCTTTGCGCAAAAAGGACGCGCCTGCGCTTTCTTCCCCGCCGAACCCGAAGGAGCCGTCCAGAAGGCCGTCGACGAACCACTTGAATCCCACGGGAACCTCGGACAGGGGACGACCTAAGTGCCGGGCCACCCGGTCGATCATGGCCGTTGAAACCAGTGTTTTCCCCACGGCGGCATTGTCCGGCCAGTCGGGCCGGTTTTGAAACAGATACCAGATGGCGGCGGACAGGTAATGGTTGGGATTGAGCAGCCCCGACCCCCGGACCACGATGCCGTGCCTGTCGCCGTCCGGATCGTTTCCAAAGGCGATGTCGAATTTTTCTTTCAGCCCGATGAGTCCGGCCATGGCATAACGGGACGAGCAGTCCATGCGAATTTTCCCGTCTTTGTCCACGTGCATGAACGCGAAAGACGGATCGATGGTGCGGTTAACGAGTTCAATTTCGATATCGTATCGATCGGCAATGGGCTCCCAGTAGCCGATGGCGGAGCCTCCCAGCGGATCCACGCCGATCCGCAGCCCGGCCCGTGCGATGCTTTCCATGTCCACGACATTTTCCAGATCGTTTACGTAGCTGGTAACGTAGTCGTGTTTTAAAGTCGTCTCTGCCTTCATGGCCTTTTCAAACGGTATGCGCCGGACCCGGGCGGTCCCTTTGGCCAGCAGTTCGTTGGCCCGCTTTGCGATAACATCCGTGACGTCCGCGCCGGCCGGGCCGCCGTGGGGCGGGTTATACTTGAACCCGCCGTCTCTTGGCGGGTTGTGGGACGGGGTGATCACGACACCATCGGCGGGCGCCTGCTTGTTTTTCCGATTCCAGGTCAAAATGGCATGAGATATCACGGGCGTTGGCGTATAGCCCATGTCAGCGGGGATCATGACGTCCACGCCTGCCGCAGCAAATACTTCCAGGGCCGAGACGAACGCCGACTCGGACAGCGCGTGCGTGTCCATTCCCAGAAACAGGGGCCCGGAGATACTCTCCGATATCCTGTATTCGCAGATTGCTGCGGAAATCGCCAGGATGTGATCCTCGTTGAAGCTTCCGTCCAGGGAGGATCCCCGATGCCCGGAGGTGCCGAACGTCACCTGCTGCGCCGGGTCCGCCGGGTCCGGCGTCTTGTGATAATATGCGGCAACGAGCCGGGGAATGTGATCCAGCAGTTCCCGCGGCGCCTTTTGCCCCGCCAGTTCATGAACAGTCATGTCATCCTCTTTCATCTGTTCTTGGGTTGTCGGCTGTATCGACTTATAGAAGCTTCGTATGCAAACTAAGCGATTTTCTAGTTTGACAACTTCGTAAAAGTCCAATACCTGCGCCTGCGCAAAATTTCACAGAATTTAACGTATTCCGCGCACTCCGCGTTTTTCGGAATTGCGGGCATACCGATCTTGAACTTTTCACAAAGCCGCCTGATCGCAACATTTTACGGGTTCATCAAATTTTAAACTCTATGGAATAGGTATAACCATGATCCGGGGGGATAAGCAAGGAATTTGTCTTTTAAAAGGCGGCTTTGCAGAAGCAAGCTTCATGAAGATGATTGTTAAAAAAGAGATTCTCCGCACTCAGCGGCAAGGAGTGAGCGGTCTTTAGCGGGGGACGGTTTGACAAAAAACCGGGAGGAAGAATTTTCTTCCTCCCGGTCCTCCATCCGTGGCTTCAGAAGGTTTCTTGGCCCCCTCCGGGATCCTGGGGCTCTTGGAACCCACCATTATCCATCGGCTCCTCGGCGGGCGGCTCGCACCCGAGGGTGAAACCTGCCATAAGCATTGCGGCCAGTACAAGAAAAAACAGTTTTTTCATGGCATCCTCCTTTTTCGGGTTAATTGAATCATTTCAAAGAAGTCCGTTATTGTTTTTGGTTTTCTTTGATACATTCACATAGTGCAGAGGGTGTGCCAATCAACGGAAAAGATTGTCTAATATTATAAAATTATTATTATAATCAACAGCTTGTAATTCTGTTACGCTTCAGCCAACCCAAAGACGATCCGGCCAGGATCGTACGCAATGGTGTTTATATTTGACACATGCGACAACCCTGACCCGATCCATGCAGAAACAACATAGCCTGAATCACAAATCCGGACCGGTCGCCGCCGGAATGGATTGCGGCAGACATAATCGGTTAACACGGCTTTGCCTATAAATCAAAGCACGGCGTCAAGGGGAAGCGGTAAATGAGCCTGTATCGATAAAGCGGATCACCAGGGATGCGGTTTGTCTGCTGTGGTGAATTTCGTGGTGGTTATAGGGTAGGATGATAAAATCGTCGAGTTCCGGATAAAAGACGGATTCAACTTCCACCCGTCCGTCGTTTTCCTTTTCCAGAAGACCGCCCAAAACGAGATTCCCCTTGCTTCCTGCAATGGCACCGATGCTGGTTTCATCGGGATCATTGAGTGCCAGCCTGGAAATTTTTTCGGGCCGGAGGGAATCGAGTGTTGCAAAGGTCTCCACGAGCAGGCCGGAAAAGTCTCCTGCCATTTCCGCAAGCGCGCTCCCCCTGTTCGGGGTGGCGACCAAAACCGCCCGGTCCACGCGGGGATAAAGGGGAGAATGCGACAGGAAATAACGGATCACCAGCCCGCCGGTGCTGTGGCCTACCATGGCGACCGATTTCTCATCCGGAAGAGTCGATAGCAGTTCCGCCACCTCCCGCTCAAAAACGTTCGCAGCTTCCTCAACGGAATCGAAGGTAAGGGGCAAATCGACTTTCACGGCCGTATAACCGGCCTCGTCGAGGAAATTACCGAGACTTCGCATATCATCTGAATCTTTTCCATAGCCATGGACGAGAACCACGATTCTGTCGGACATGCCTTCCCTGCTGCCTTCGGTCGAATTTTGCACTGGGTTTTTACAGGCGCCAACGATAAAAATAAAAACCAGCACCAAGGCCAGGGCCGGGGCCGGGGCCGGAATGAAACTGCGCATTGCCTTTCGATCTCCTTTTTCCGTAACCTTTTATCCCAAAACGGATAAGCAGCACAACAAAAAAAGAATGAATCATCTGGAGCCGGGTCCTTTCAGGAAATCGTTACACCCCCTGCGGGAGCTTTGCCTTCCCCCTCCTCTCCTTCCCGCCACACGATTTATATCTCTAAGGATTTTTTGATACCGTCACGCCTGCCCGCTTCCCACTACGCTTTAAGCCCCATGGTAACATTTTCATGAATTTCAAGCGACACCCGATCCCCACCCATTGATAAAACAAGTTGCCCGGAACCGAGTTTATCGGCAATGGTTCGCAGTGCGGCGGCCACATCGCTTCGCGCCATTTTTTCCTCGCTTTTGCGACAGCACCGTTTCTTTCATGAAAAACCCTCCAATCCATTATTGATATAAAGATTTCAGGGCCCGGTTATCCCCTCTCCCCGTTCATATTTTCCACTTCATTTCTTAATATATCATAATAGTTTCTGATTCTCGATACGTACCGCACCGGTTCATTGCCCCTGGCATACCCATACCGGAGATTCCTGTAGTATTGCGGATAGGAAAGCAATGGCAGGACCCGGCTAAACTCCACCCAGGAATCGGGGTTTTTACCCAGGTCCCTGGCCAGCCCTCTCGCGTCAAAAACGTGCCCCATGCCGACATTGTATGCGGCCAGCGCAATCCAGGTCCTGTCCGGTTCTTCCACTTCTTCCGGCACGCGTTCATGGAGATTGGCAAAGTAACGTGCTCCGCCGATTATGCTCTGGCGGGGATCAAGCCGGTTGTCAACCCCGAGCTGTCCCGCGGTGCGCAGGGTCAGCATCATCATCCCCCGAACGCCGGTGGGACTTCTTGCATGGGGGTCCCAGTGGGATTCCTGGTATGCCATGGCGGCAAGCAGCTTCCAGTCGATGCCGTATTGCTCTCCGGCTTCGACGAAATACTCCTTGTAGTTCGGCAGGCGTTCACGGATGCGGCGTTTGAAGCGGGCGGTATCCACGTAATCGAAGATTTCCACGTGCGCATAGTAGCGGCCGTATAATACAGGGGAAAGTTCTTCTTCGACCTCGGCATACCACTTGTGAATACTGTTTTTCAGGTCTTCCGCCCCTTTCGGCAGCGCCCAGGCGATATCCTCCGAATCCGTCAGCGGCATTGCAACAACCAGCTCCGGCAAGTAGCGCCGGTTGATATTAACGATATTGGAGTCGGCAACCGCGCATTCGACATCCCCCCGCCATACCCGCTCCAGAATCTGCTCCGTGGTACGATCGGTCTCCAGCCAGGCCAGCCCGGGTTCTTTTTCGGACAGTTCCTCCAGTCTTTCGACATAGCTGCTCGATGCGGTGACCTCAATAGAAACATCGGCCATCTCCTTGACCGAACCCGGCACCGCGTTTCCTCTTCTGCAGACCAACTGCTGCTGAACCTGGAAATAGGAGGGACCAAACAGGAACTCTTCCTTGCGCGCGTCGGTTTTCGTGAGGCCCGCCGCGGCGATATGGCCTTTGCCGACGGCCAGTGCGCCAAGGACCTCATCAACCGAGATTTTTACTTCAAAACGGACATCCACGCCCAAATGCTCGGCGTAGGCCATGACCAGATCGTAATCGTAGCCCTCCCGGTCATCCGGGCCATAGTAATACGTAGTGGGGGCGTTTCGCGTCAAAACGATCAGTTCTCCCCTGTCAAGAATCGTATCCAGCACACTGAATTCGGCCTTTCTCGGATCACCCTCCCCGTCCTGAATATTCGGGAGAAGGAAAAGGAGCAGCAAAACAGCCAGAGACAGGAAAAAATACCGGTAAAACAAAGCACTGTCCCGGTAAATTCGGTTAATCTTCTCTAAAATCTGCATATTCCTGAATCCCCTGTGTACCTTAATGATCCATGCGGCTCCTGATTCGTGGCTCAACGAAAACCGCCTTTTTCGCCAATCTCCGCGCCCGGCTCAAATTTTAATCCTCAAAATACGCAGAGTATATAATAGGTTAAAATTTTCGCCGTCCTTGACCTTGACGAAAAATCCCGGTTTTCGTTGGGCCACTCATTCGTGTCTTTTTAAAAATGGATCATTTTATGATTCTTGCAAAAAATTCAGCCTTTGTCAAGTTTGCCGGCAAAATCAGATACATGAACACAGAGACTCCTTTGGAAACACAAGGCGGCTGCCGTTATCGGAATGATTGCTGTTCATAAAACCTCCTAACTTACCTGTCCTTGTGTATAATCTCCATCTGATCGTCTTCGGGCGATTTTCAATACTTTTAACCCGGTATAAATTTGGACGCGGCTTCCTCGTGGCAGGTTTTTGTCAGAAAGTAGCAAGGAATTGATACAGCAGCCTGCTGCACAGGAAAAACAAGATATAGCTGAACGCAATGCGAACGGTCTTCGGTTGGATCCGGGTGCTCATGATTCGCGCACCAATCTGGCCGCCGGCAAAGGAGGCCGCCGCCGGGGCGATCCTCTCCACCGGTGCCAGCGGTCGGTCCGCTATCCGGCGCCATTCGGAGATTGTTAAAAGCAATATAGGGCGGGTTACTTTGACAACATCTTGATGGCCGGTCTTCTGCCGGGCATGTTCGCTTTTACAAAAAAAGTAAAAATGATGACGGGTCCTTCGCCCATTGATCCATGGTAATCCCAGGCCCCTCGAGACCATCCTGCCGGGTGTGCCAGGTATCAATCCATGCGCGCTGTTCAATACCGGTTCGCACACGAATCCATTCCGCACTGGTTTACTTGTTTTCCGCTTTGACTTTATCGGCAAACCCCCTTGCCAGTGATGTTTTGTCACCATTTTTGCTGCATATCGAGACAAACTCCTTTTTAGACACCATTCTTTTGCCAACCACCGCGCCGGTACCGCTGATTCTTGTTCCCATGGATCTGTTTATTGTATCAAATCCGATCGAGACTTTTTACGAGTGTATCAAACTTTAAACCATTATCATGGTCCCGTTCACATGAAAACCAACAAAAAAATCCTTGCTTTGCTGGGCACAGGCCACGGGGTGACGGACCTGAATCAGGGCGTATTGCCGATGATGCTGGCTTATCTACAGCCCGTGCTGGCTGTGAGCCAGTTCCAGGCAGGCTTTGCAATGCTGATATTCAATGTGAGTTCATCCGTGATTCAGCCGGCCTTCGGCATATTCAGCGACCGGGTCCGTCTTCCATGGCTTATACCGCTGGGCGGCCTTCTGGCTGGCCTGGGAATCTCACTTACAGGGATCATTCCGAACTATCCGCTCCTGCTCGCAGCCGTGCTTGTCAGCGTCCTCGGAATAGCAGCCTACCATCCAGAGGGATCCAAGTATGCTCGATATTCCAGCGGCGGCGGCAAGGCAACCGGTATGGCCGTTTTTTCCATTGGAGGAAACCTGGGGTTTGCTGCGGGGCCCGTACTGGCAAGCATTGGCCTTGCAGATGGCCATGCAGAGTTCATGCAGCACCAGGCCTCGCTGCCCGGAGCGCTCGATCCAGCATAACAGCTCGAAATCAAGGCTCGAATCCCCGATAGAAGGTTATCAACAGAATTGCCCGGGCGGCAGGGATATAATGCTTTCCGTTCCGAAGGCGCCGGTTTCCAATTCGCCAAATAACCATAGCCGCATCCATTACAAGCTCTTCGGTAAAAAAATCCGTTCAGCTCCCCGGGCAAACGAAACATCCCGCACATCAGGCCCCGGGCATGAGGACAGCCGAAACTTTGTCCGATTCCATTGATCATTGCCAGTGATTCGTATATATAACCTTTTTACCGGCAGCCGCTCACCGGTGCCGCAGGATAATCGCTAAACGATATGTCGGAGATATTAATGCCTGATGACACTCCCCCGAAAAACATGCAGAACCAATCGAATCAGCGGGAGCATTTCTGGAACAACCAGGAGATGATCCTGAACGCGCCCATCGGCATCTTCATGTCAACGCCCGAAGGCCGTTTCCTTGCCCTGAACCCCGCACTGGCCAGAATGTACGGCTATGAATCCCCGGAAGAGGTGCTCGGGACCATAACCGATATCGGCAGACAGCTCTTCTTCAACCCCGCGGACAGGGAGGAATTCCGGAAAATCCTGGAATCCCGGGGAGAGGTAACCAACTACGAATACCGCCTGCGCCGCCGGGATGGATCGGCCTTCTGGGTTTCTATCAACGCCCGGGTCGTTCGGGATTGTGATGGCAATATCACCCACTACCATGGATTTACAACCGACATAGACGCCCGGAAGCAAACGGAACAAAAATATCAGATGCTTGTTGAAAACCTCAACGATATCATCTACCGCATCGATGACAAGGCAACAATAACCTATATATCTCCCAATATCGAATTCCTTGGAGGTTACCGGACCGATGAGGTCATTGGCCGGAATTTCACCGAATTTGTCCACCCGGAAGACATTAACGGAAGGATAGCGCAGTACCAAAAGGTCATGTCCGGGATCGTGGAACCTTCGGAATACCGTTTCATCGACAAGGAAGGCAGGAGCATCTGGGTCCGGACGAGCGCCAGGCGGATCATCGAGGATGGCAAAGTAACCGGCCTCCAAGGCGTGCTGACTGATATCACTGACCTGAAAAGCGCCGAGGATGCACTGAAGGAAAGCAGACGCCAGTTGTTTACCCTCATCACAAACCTTCCCGGGATGGTCTACCGGTGCAAAAACGACCCCGACTGGACAATGGAATTCATCAGCAACGGATCCCGGACGCTGCTTGGCGTTGAAGCGCAGGAGCTGGCCGGCAATGCCAGAAGCGCCTATGGGTTCATGATCCATCCCGAAGACCGTGCCCGGGTTCAGGACACCATCCAGGCCGCCCTTGACCAAAATCGCTCTTTTCAAATGGAGTACCGGATCATTGCGGCCGATGGACGGGAGAAGTGGGTATGGGAAAAGGGCCGGGGCGTACCGGATACCAACGGGGAGCTTACCGCCCTTGAAGGATTCGTTACGGATATTTCTGAACAGAAACGCGCCGAGGAGAAGCAAAACCGGCTCAGCGAACAGCTCCACCAGTCCCGGAAAATGGAATCCATCGGCCGGCTTGCCGGCGGTATCGCCCATGATTTCAACAACATGCTCACCATCATCAACGGCTATGCCGAAATGATGATCGATGTCCTCTCCCCCGCCGACCCCATGTATGACAAAGCCTACAAAATCCACGACGCCGGCAGGCGCTCCACGATCATCGTGCGAAAACTGCTGGCTTTCGCACGCAAACAGACCATCTCGCCCGAGCCGATGGACCTGAACGACAGCATATCCAACATGCTTTCCATGCTCCGGCGGCTGATCGGTGAAAATATCGAGATGCTCTGGCGTCCGGCTGACGAAATCTGGACCGTGAAAATGGATGTCTCCCAGATCGACCAGGTCCTGTTAAACCTTGTGGCCAATGCCCGGGACTCCATTTCCGACAAAGGGCGGATTATCATGGAAACCGGGAATATCGAGTTGGATGAGGACTACTGCTCTCTGCGAAGGGGGTTTCTCCCCGGACAGTACGTAATGCTGGCGGTTAGCGATAACGGTTGCGGCATGGCCCCGGAAATCCAGAAAAACCTGTTCGAGCCGTTCTTTACGACCAAGGAAAAAGGGATGGGAACCGGCTTAGGCCTTGCCACGATCTATGGTATTGTCAAGCAGAACAGCGGATTCATCAATGTCTACAGTGAACCAAACGTCGGAACCACAATGAAGATATACCTTCCCCGACACGTTGATGAGGCCGGCCGTCCGATCGAAAAATCAGCCAAACAAGATCATTCGCGGTCCGGCGATGGAGAGACCATCCTGATTCTGGAAGACGATGAAGTAGTGCTCAATATCACCAGGATCATGCTCGAAAAACTGAACTACACGGCCGTGGCGGCCGGATCGGCAGACCAGGCCATGGCGGCGGTGAAAGAGCGGGAGGGACGTATCGACCTGCTTCTGAGCGATGTCATCATGCCTGATATGAACGGATTCGAACTCGCAAGCCGGCTCAGCACTGTCCACCCCCACATCCGGGTGCTTTTTATGTCCGGTTACACGGCCGACGTGATCGCGCGTCACAATATCCTTAAAAAAGGCGTTCACTTCATCGAAAAGCCGTTCTCCCTGAAAACGCTTTCCGCCAAGATACGGGAAGTCCTGGACCCGGAGTGATAGCCTGGCTGCGCGCGTCGAAGAAGCCCTGGGCGATTTCTGCATCGGCATGCTTATCGAAATCAAGCAGGATACGGACCTGAAAACCGTGGACAAGGTTGCGGACATGGCCCGGGAGCGGGGTGTGGATATCATCGTCAGCGGGGGCGGGGGGATGGGCAGTTGCCATTGCCCAGGCGGGGCTGGCCCGCTCCATGGCTTACGCGGTGGGCATGCTGAACAACGTGCCGCACGGCGCTGCGTGCGGCATCGCAGTGCCGGCGGTTATGCATTTCAATGTCGATTTTGCAACGGATAAGCTGGCCCTGGGCGTGAGCATCGCGAACATGGATCCTCGCGTTTCCGACCTGTCCGGCGCTATAACCCTTGAAAGTCTCATGGAGAGCGCAGGTCATCCCAAGCGCCTGAGCGAAGTGGGCGTAACCGGAGAATCCCTGGCCACGGCGCCGTTTCATGCGCTTGCGGACGCCCCCGCCCTGTTCAATGCCCGACCCGTATCCGACCCCAACGAGGTGGCGGAATTGTTCAAACAAGTGTGGCAATACGGACAATCGTTTTCACCGGCGGCTTTTCTGTGTTAAAATGGGATACAATCATACAAGGCGTGATCTGACGCCACTGAAAACGAAGTCTTCCAACTCACGAACCGCCGGTCTAACCGGAAAAGACATTGACGATGCCCCTTGTTTCACTCCTGCGATGCCCGGATTACGACAACCGCCGCTTGAAGAACACGATTCGGCAAAGCATCGGTAATATCGGATTCGACCCGCGCGTTTTCCACAATGCCCGGGTAGTGGTCAAGCCCAACCTGCTGGTGCCGTCCAGGGACGAAAAGGCGATTGTCACCCACAGTGAATTTTTCCGGGCGGCGGTTCAGGTTGTCCGGGAAAACGGCGGCACGCCCGTGCTTCTGGAATCGCCGGCCATCCACTCGCTTGCCCGCACCGTCAAGAAAACAAGCTACGCCCGGGTTGTGGAAAGCGAAGGTGTTGCTATCGGTGATCCTTCACGCACCCGGAGTCTTCACTATGCACACGCCGAAATATTCAGGCACATCGATATCTCGGAGGAGTATTCCGACGCGGATGTCATCGTGAGCCTGCCCAAGTTCAAAACCCACGGTATCACGCATATCACCGGCGCGGTAAAAGTTCTGTTCGGCGCCATCCACGGCCTCGAAAAATCGAAAATGCACCTCCGGGCCCCCACGCCCGTATCTTTGGCCGGTTTTCTCCTGGATCTCTACGGCGCCATGCACTACGCCTTCGCCCCTTCGAAGCCGATTTTGCACCTTATGGACGCGGTCTGCGCAATGGAGGGGGAGGGCCCCGGCACATCCGGAACGCCGCGGTGGCTGCATGCGGTACTGGCCGGTGAAAACGGTATTGCCGTGGACTTCGTGGCTGCACAGATTGCAGGAATCGATATCGAGAAGGTAGCGACCCTGACGGAGGGATTCAGGCGGAATTACGGCGTATCCTCCCCCGAGGATATACGGATTGCCGGGGCATCCATCGAAGATCTTCGCATGGATGACTTCCGGCCGGCCACCGGCTCCCAGGGATTTTCCCGTGTGTTTCGATGGCCCTTCAACACTCCGGCTTTCCGGAACATGCTGCTTGATCGCCCCGTGCCTCTCGCGGATCGCTGCACGCTTTGCCTTCAGTGCAAAACCATCTGCGCCGCCGGAGCCATCAGCAAACCGGAGAACGGCGGCAAAACCCCGTGCTACGACTACAACATCTGCATTCGCTGCTACTGCTGCCTTGAAATATGCCCCGAGGCCGCAATCATCAAAAAACGCGGCCACCTTCAATGGCTCACCGAAAATAGGGGACGTCCTTAACTTATTAACTTATTGCAGCAACAAATCCGTGGCTTGCCCATCAAGCACCCCGGCAATCAATGCCGTATGACAAAAATGAAGCAACTTCGCAATGGATTGGATCAAGGCAATCCATTACCCGGGGGGTCGAAAAGTTAATAAGTTAAGGACGTCCCCCTACCGTGTTTCAATATTCACTCTTCTTTTTCGATATCCTCTTCCACAGCGTCAAAGATCATGGAGTGGTACTCCACATCGAACCATTCGTGGAAGGTTTCGAGGGTGACGCTCTCGGGCCACATGGAATCATCGGCAATCCATCCCTCGATTTCCCCGAAGAAAAGCGCTTCATAATTGCTTTCAATAATGAAAAGTGCTTCTTCTTTGCCATTGCACGGCGGCAGAAGGATGACGGTGCTGTCCTCCCGCACGTCGTCAACCGATACGGGGTTTTCAGGATCAATGCTGTTGATCCAGTCCGCAAGCGGCTTTTTGCCCTTGAGAATCACGGCGTCCCTATTGATGATGAACAATGCTTCCTCCTTGTACTTTTTGGTTTGGTATTGCTGATGCTGTATGGATCACAGCAGAAGTCGGGATTACAAAAAACTATAATACAAACTATCTCATTTCACAAACGATTCTAACCGCATCAATGCAGGAAGTTGCATAGCGAATGAGCATTTACAAAGCCGTCTGATTTGTATAACAATAAAGGCAGGTACATGCAATTGCCTTGTCGCTGCGGCAAATCCGTGGCTGAAAGAAAAACGCTGGTTTTCGTTCGGCCACTAATTCGAAAATCGCTCAGTTCAGGATCAAATAAGATAAGGAAGTCCCCTTTTTAAAAGGAGAAAATCCGATGGAAAACGAACGACTGGCACGTGTACGGCCGTTTGAGATCTGTTCCATCCGGCCGCCCACTGAAAACAATTCCCTGACATTTCGCCTGTCCCGCAACTGCTACTGGAACAAGTGCGGGTTCTGCCCCATCTACAAAACCGGCGCAAAATTCGCCAAACGGCCGGTAAGCGAGGTGATAGCCGATATTGAAAGCGCCGGTCTGTTAAATGAGTTGATGGTAGAAAACGGCATCGGGGGATCGATGTATTCCAAGGTCATCCAGGAGCGGGCCCTGTCGCTGGTCCAGCGGATCCGGAAGGCCCGGGAGGAAGCCGGGGTCACGGACCGGCACCGCTGTCTTCCGCTGGAAAATTCGCCGGATCCCAGGATGCGATGGTTTTCCTCCTGGTTCGTTGAATACCCGGATATTACGGACTGCGTGGAACACCTCATGTCCTGGCGAATAGCCGGGGGCAGCACCTGCTTCCTTGGTGATGCGGATTCATTGATCCTTAAGCCGGAATTTATGGGCCTGGGCACAAGCCACATACGGAAGCATTTTATGGGAATCGAGCGCTTCACGGTATACGGCCGGACGCGCACAGCGGCAAGGATTCGCTCCGAGGGCGAACTGGCCGCTTTTAAAGAGGCCGGTCTCGACCGGGTGCATTTCGGCATCGAAAGCGGCAGCGCGGATGTTTTAAAGAAAATCAAAAAGGGCGAAACGCCGGAGGATCACGTGGAAGGGTCTCTGAAAACCGCCCGGGCGGGCCTTTCCTGTTCGTTTTACGTGATGCCGGGTTTGGGCGGCATGGAGCTGTCCGAATCCCATGCCGTCCAAACCGCCCGCGTCATCAACGAGGCGGCCCCGGACTACGTGCGGATCCGGACGCTGGAAATCTTCGAGGGAATGCCGCTGGACGATATGCGCAGAAAAGGCGAGTTCACAGAGGCGGACGATGACACGGCGGCACGGGAAATCCGGAAAATGATCGAAGAAATCCGCGTGCCGGTTGAAATTTTAAGCGATTCGGCCACCAACCTGCTGCCGGTATTCGGAAGCCTTCCCAAGGACCGGGGCAAAATGCTTGCGACAATTGATGAATATTTGGCGAAGCCGCCGCGAGAGCGCCTTGAATACTCTCTACATGCAAGAATTTCCGCCTTTGCCGGGCAGTATGGTGCGCTTTCGGCGGAGGTCCTGAATGCAATTTCCCCGGTTCTCCGGGACAAACGGCTTGATTTCGGAACGGCATCGGACGAGGAAATCAAAAACATGACGGCTTTTGTCAAATCGAGGCTAATGCCCTAATCAAACCCCAATAGTGGGCGACAAACCGTCACAGGAACCGGGTAACCAGAAACACGCCGATCATGAGCGCCCCTAAGGCAACCTTTGCAGCGGCGCCGATCACCATGCCCAGCCACGTTCCGACGCCCGCCAAACCGGCGGCCCGGAAGGGCTTGCGAGCGGCAAGCTCGCCGATAACCGCGCCGATAAAAGGGCCGGCAACAATACCGGGAATACCGAAAAAAAGCCCGACCACCACCCCGGCCAGGGCCCCTGCCATGGCTTTTCTGCTTGCACCGAAATGCCTTGCGCCAAGCACCCCTGCCAGAAAATCGACCAGGGAGGCCGCAGCAGCCAGCACCGCCATGATCGCAATGGCGGCATATCCAACGTGGACAAAGCCTTCCGCCCACGCTGCCAGGACCAGTCCGGCAAATATCATCGGCGGCCCGGGAAGCACCGGCAGAATAAGGCCGGCCAGGCCGGCGGCCGTAAGAAGAACGGCCAGCAGCCAGAGCAGGACGACGCCTGATTCCATATGCCTCCTTCATAAGCGGTTCAGGGAATCCTCCCCTTCCGCCACCCTTTTACATTCCTTAACTACCGCCCCTGCTCCTGATCCTGGTTTTGCCGGTTGTGCTCCGGGTTGGCGATCGCCTCCAGGACCTCCCAGCGCTCCCAGGCCTGCCCGATTTCCTTTTCAATCGCCTGCAGCCGGTTTTTTATGACCGCGATATCCTCTTTTCCGGTTTGCCTGTAAAGTTCCGGATCAGACAGACGGGTGCAGAGATCCTCGTGTTCGGATTCAAGATCCGGAATCTTCTCGTAAAGGGATTCCAGTTCACGCTTTTCCGCGAAGCTCAGGCCGGTACGGCTCCTGGATTTTCGGCGGTCTCCGGAGGGCTCCTTTTCCGGCTTCCGCTCCTTTCGTCCCTGCCCTTCCGGCTGTTTCGCACGCTGTTCCTGGCCCACCCGGCGCTGGACCATCCAGTCGTCGTATCCGCCCGCATATTCCACCAGGCGGCCCGGCGCCTCGAATACAATGGTGGAAGTGACCACGTTGTTGACGAACTCCCGGTCGTGGCTCACGAGCAGTACCGTGCCCGCAAACTGGAACAGCATTTCCTCGAGCAGCTCCAGTGTTTCGATATCCAGGTCGTTGGTGGGCTCATCCAGCACGAGCACGTTGGCGGGTCGCGCAAAGAGCCGGGCCAGCAGCAGCCGGTTCTTTTCACCGCCGGACAGGATATTCACGGGCGTGCGGCACCGCTCCGGCGTAAAAAGAAAGTCCTTGAGATGGCTGATCACGTGTTTTTTCCGGTCGCCGATCATGATAAAGGCGTTGCCCTCGCCGATGTTGTCTGCAACGGTCTTGTCCTCTTCCAGGTTCCTGCGCAATTGATCGAAGGACGCCACCTGAAGCCCGGTTCCGTGCCGCACGGCTCCGGAATCCGGAACAGTGTTTCCCAGCATGACATCGAGAAGCGTGGATTTGCCAATACCATTCGGGCCGATGATACCGATCCGGTCTCCCCGGAGGATGCGGGTCGAAAAATTGTCGATGACCGGCTGACCGCCAAATGAAAGGCAGATCTTTTTGGCTTCGATCACCATCTTTCCGGTCCGGGCGGAGTCATCCACCTGGAAATTCACGGAACCCTGAGATTTGCGGCGGTTCTCCCGCTCCCTGCGCATTGAAAGAAGCGCCCGGACCCTGCCCTGATTCCTTTTGCGACGGGCCTTGATACCCTGGCGGAGCCATGCTTCTTCCCCGGAAAGTTTTTTATCGAATTGCGCCTCCTGTTTTTCGCGGGCTTCTTCGGCGGCCTCCCGGCGGGTGAGGTAGGTGTTATAGTCGCAGGACCAGGATACGGCGCGGCCCCTTTCCAACTCCACGATCCGGGTGGCGACCCGCCGCAGGAAAGCACGGTCGTGGGTAACGAAAACAAGCGTCCTGATGTTTTGCAGGACATAGTCTTCCATCCAGGTGATGGCTTCGACATCCAGGTGATTGGTAGGCTCATCAAGCAGCAGTACATTCGGGCCGGAGACAGCTGCCATTGCAAAAAGCACGCGCCGTTTCATTCCCGCCGAGAGCACGGAAAAATCCTCATCCGCCGGCAGCCCCGCAAGCGAAACGATCGTCTCGACCTGATTTTGAAGCCCCCAGCCATTTTGGGCATCGAGCTTCTGCTGCAGGCTGCGGATTTCTTCTTCCGTAGCCTCCATTGATCCGCCAGGGGTTTCTTCGCCATGCGGTTTTTCGGTAAGCACCCGGTAGCGGGCGATATCCCGACCCACCGGGCCGAGTCCGCTGGCTACCACGTCAAACACCTTCCCGCGCTGATATCGGGGGACTTCCTGTTCCAGGGCGGCCACCGTGGTATTGGGCTGCACCCACACCTCCCCGGCATCCGGCGTCATCTCGCCGGACAGCAGGCGCAGCACGGTCGATTTTCCCAGGCCGTTTCGTCCCAGAAGGCCCACGCGCTCGCCCTTTTCAATATGCAGGTCAATATCTTCCAGCAGGGGCGTGCCGCCGAATCCCCAGCACACGCCCCGCATACCGATCAATGCCATATACCGCCTCCATTTTTGTATTGTGGTATAGCATAAACAGGCTTGCGGCTAAAGGCACTTCTCTCACCCGCCTGGTCGGAAACGATATCCGGACAAGCCGGGACGGTGCGACAATCAATGGCGGGCAATGGACCGGGAACGGGGAAGGCAGCAAACAACACGATCACTCGATTTCAATTTCGCCGCACCCCGGCAGCCGGCTCACAAAGTCCGGACCCATAAGCCGGGAGGGGGTCAACGCCCCTGCTGCATGGTTTTCCAGCAAATGCCGCACCACGGATAGCGAGCCGTGAATAGTGACATCGTATCCGTTGGCGGTCACCACCCGTGCGGTCCGGACCTCTTTTTTCCCGTTGCGGATATCCCCCCAGACATATGCCGGGGTGCGGCTGCGCTTGTTTTCGTCGGGGCCGCGGACCTTTCCCGCACGTTTCTTCATCAGGGCCTGCACCGGCCGAAGGGCCGCCAGCGGTCGTATCCAGTTGGCCACCATCATACGCCGCGCGTTTCTCGGTGAGATCGGGATATAGGTTTCGATATTGGGAATGCCTGTGGTATAATACGCTGTAGACACATCCCCCCAGGGAATCGTAACGCCCAGCCGGGGGCCTGCGCCGAAATCGATCCGATCGAACTTGTAGCCCAGCGGCACCCGCTGAATACGCCCGTTGCGACGGATCCTGCCGCCGCCTGCAAAACCCTCCACGGACGTTTTGGCCGTCCCCGGGCTAAAGCCCGAGCGCGATTCAAATCCAAGGCGAAGCATATGGGCATCCGGAAGAGCGTCTGCCAGCACGGCGGCGACGCAGTCTGTAGGAATCACGTCGAAACCGACCCCGGGACACAAGGCCACGTTCCGGTCCCGGGCCTCTGCATCACGCGCGAGCACGGCCTCGAACACGTCGATCTCGCCCGTGATATCCAGGTAATGGCAGCCCTGATCGAGACATGCCTGCACCACGGGAGCGCTGGTTGCGGAAAACGGCCCCGCCGTAAGCAGTACAAGCCTCATGCCTTCCAGGCCCTTCCGCACCGCATCGGCATCTTTCAAGGAAAAAATTCTGGACTCCAGGTTCAGCTCACCCGCAATGGCGGCAGCCGCCTCGCCGCGGCCCGCAAGCACGGGCTTAAGCCCCTGCCGGACGGCCTCCCGCGCAATCAACGCGCCGGTATAGCCGGTAGCGCCGTAAATCATCCACTGATCTGGCATGACAACTCCTCTTAGGGTTTGGAAATAAACAAATCATCGGTTTTTAACTTGCAATAACTTTTACGACCTGATACATTGTGGGTATGATTACCTCCGATGTAGTGGAAGCAATAAGGGCAAAATATGAAATAATCGAGCCCGAATTAGATGAGCGTAGTCGAAGAGTATGGGCTGCGACAGAAGCTCGAATTATCGGCCATGGTGGAGTCCGTGCGATTTCAAGAGCTACCGGAATTGCTGAAAGCACCATCAGGGCAGGTCTTCGAGAAATTAACGCTCGATCAGAAAGAATCACATCTGATGGTTCCGACAAGTCCCGGCGGGT
Source organism: Desulfobacterales bacterium (assembly GCA_007134875.1). Lineage (GTDB taxonomy): Bacteria > Desulfobacterota > Desulfobacteria > Desulfobacterales > Desulfosalsimonadaceae > B1SED10-16. The sequence goes on along the minus strand of SLJY01000040.1, from coordinate 624 downwards.
CAGAAAAAAAGGTGGTGGCAGGAAATCATTGGCCGACACTGACATCATTTTGCTTGAGCTCCTTGATTCTTTGGTTGAGCCAATCTCAAGGGGGGATCCTGCCTCACCTCTGCGATGGACATGTAAAAGCACTCGAAGATTAGCAAAAGAATTAACAAGCAAGGGGCACAATATCAGTCATGTTAAAGTTGGACAATTACTGGCTGATATGAATTATAGCCTTCAGGGAACCCGGAAAAAGATGGAAGGTAAATCCCATCCTGATCGGAATGCTCAATTTGAATTCATCAATGAGAAAGTGAAAGACTTCCAGCATCGCAACCAGCCAGTAATATCAGTTGACACAAAGAAAAAGGAGCTTATTGGCCGTTTCACAAATGCCGGCCGTGAATATCAACCCAAAGGAAAACCGGAAGAGGTTGAAACGTATGATTTTTTGAGTTTAGCCCTCGGTAAGGGAATCCCTTATGGTGTTTATGATCTTGCCAATAATCAGGGTTGGGTTAGTGTTGGTACAGATCACGACACCGCCCAGTTTGCGGTATCCACTATCAAGCAATGGTGGCAGCAAATGGGAAAACTCGTATACCCAACTGCCAAAGAACTTTTGATCACGGCTGATGG
>SLJY01000215.1 GCA_007134875.1 Desulfobacterales bacterium | reverse complement strand
TCGGATAGCCCCATGGAGTAAGCGATGTCGGATATGTATTCCGGAACCTGGAAATCCATGATCTTTCCGTGCCGCGTTTTCATGAAGTAGCGCATTAGCGTCAGATTCGATACCTCCGGGTTTTCGAAAAGGTAGTCGACCATCTCGTCGATGGCGATGTCGAGCCGGGTTCCCAATGGCTTTCCTCTGATCTTTTTTTCCACTTCCACCAGCTTGCACCGGAGCCCTTCGTTGATATCGAGTATGACCGCTTCGTAGAGGTCTCCTTTTTCCCCCCAGTGATAATACAGGGTGGAAATGTCGATATCGACCGCCTTGGCGATCATCCGGGTCGTTGTTCCGTGAAACCCGTACTCACTGAAAATCTTCCTGGCTGCCAGAAGGATTTTCGCCTTCATGGATTCCGGATTTTTTTTGGCTTTTTCCAGTGCTGTCGTCATGTGGCTATTATCCGTTAAGTTGAACCAGCCTGTTGGAATGTATATTAAAACACACCCGTTTTTCCGAATTCTTCGATTTCGGCTTCCGAATAACCGATCTCCGTCAGGATCCTGACCGTATCGCCGCCAAAATCCGGCGGGGCCGTCCGTACCCCGCCCGGGGTACGCGACATCCTGACCGGCGTCCCCAGAACCGATAGCGGTGATCGTCCTTTCCGATCTATTTCGGCAATCATTTCCCGCTCGTGGAACAACGGATCGGACAGGGCCTCGTCCATGGTTTTGACCGGCGTCCAGCAAATATCTTTTCCGGCCAGGGATTCCTCCCACCGGGCAAGGGGCTGACGAAGAAACTGTCTCCTGAAATAATCGATAATTTCGTCTTTCCGGTTGTCGTCGTACTGCAGATCAATATATTCCGGAACCTTGAAAAACTCGCAGAGCACCCTCCAGAAGCGGTTTTCCACCGCCCCGATGGATATATAGCGCCCGTCTGCCGTTTGATAGATATTGTAACAGGCATAGCGGTGCGAAAAGAGAAAATCGGAACGCTTCGGGCTTTGGCCGGTCAGCTGCCGCATGGTAAATGCCAGGGTGAGCAGGCTGAAGCTTCCGTCAGTCATGGAGATATCGATGTATTGACCTTTTCCCGATCGCTGCCGCTCCACCAGCGCCATCAGGATGCCGATGACCGCGTTCATACCGCCGCCCGCTATATCGGCGATCTGAATGCCGGGAATTACAGGGGGGCCGTCCTTTTCGCCGATCAGATCCAAAACACCGGCAATGCTTAAGTAATTGACGTCATGCCCTGCTTCGTCCCGGTAGGGCCCGGTCTGCCCGTATCCAGAGATGGAGCAGTAGACGATTGCCGGGTTTACGGCAGAGACCGCGGCGTAATCCACCCCGAGCCTTTCGGTTACACCGGGGCGAAACCCTTCCAGGATCACATCCGCCTCTTTGGCAAGCCGCAAAAAGATCTCTTTTCCCATCTCCGTTTTCAGGTTGAGTGTCATGTGCTCCTTGTTCCGATTGATTCCGCCTTCCCTCATTGCTTCGCCGGCATAGCGTCGGTCTTCGATGGCAATGACCCGGGCGCCGTGGTCGGCAAGTATCATCGAGGCGTAGGGACCGGGCAGCAGCCTGGAAAGATCCAGAACCGTAACGGCGTCTATCGCGCCTTTCATCATGGAACCTCCGGAATTCGATTAATCAATATAGGTTGTCGGAATGTCGTGGAAAATGACCGGGGGTAATCACCGGCTACAATCCCGGTTTTCAAGCTATCAAAACCGTATCATCGACTATTCAATTTGTCCATCATTTGATTCCATCGGTCAATAGGAAAATAATCGAAACATTGATCCGAAACATGAAAAAGTTACCGCAAGCGGTAAAATATTTTGACAGAACCATGAAAACCGAATAAAATCCACATCATCTGATGGAAGCAATACGTTTCCCCACCGACTAACAGTATCGGATTTTAGTTGATCACTTCACCCAATTGTCTAATCCGAATCACTCAAGGAGGCGCAACATGGCACTGAACCTGGATGCCGAAGGCCAGAAAATCGGCCCCGTCCGGAAGGAATACAACTGGAAGGATGTGGTTCTCTATGCCTTGGGCGTAGGAGCGGGGTTCGACGAACTCGACTACGTCTATGAAAAGGACCTCAAAGTAATCCCCAGTTTCGGTATTGCAGCGGTTTTCGAGTTTCTTTTTCATATTGCGGAAAAGGCGCAGGTCAATTACGCCGGCATCCTCCACGGCGAACAGGAGTTGATTTTTCACAACCCTATTCCCACCGAAGGCACTTTGGTCACGGAAGGAACGATCACCGGCTTCTACGATATGGGCAAAAATAAGGGAGCGGTGATTGTTGGTGAAAGCACTACCTGCGATGCCGACGGCAGGCGTCTTTTTACCGGCACCATAAGGATTTACTCGCGACTTGACGGCGGATTCGGGGGAACGCCCGCGCCTGCTTCGAAAGTGGCGTTTCCGGACCGGGCGCCCGACTTCGAGGACGAGGAGCGTCCTTCCCGGGATCAGCCGCTTTTGTACCGGCTTTCCGGGGATGTATTCCAGCTCCACGTGGACCCGGAATTCGCGAAAATGGCCGGGTTTGAAAAGCCGATCATGCATGGGCTTTGCACCCACGGATATGCCTGCCGCTCAC
>SLJY01000045.1 GCA_007134875.1 Desulfobacterales bacterium | reverse complement strand
GGGGGGGGGGGGGGGGGGGTGGATACACCAATGAGGAAGGGGCATGAAAAATGTTATTCCATGCCCCCTTTTTGGTGATGCTATTTAGTGCCTGAACGGAAACCGCCATTTTCGCCAGTCTCAGCATCCGGCTCAAATTTTAATCCTCAAAATACGCCCGTTATTCCTGTGGTTAAAATGTTTGCCGTCCTTGAACTTGACGAAAAATCCCGGTTTTCATTCGGTAACTATTTGCCCGGACACTGCGCCTTTACGTTTTCGCTGATGTCAGCGCTGCCGTATGCCTTGTCAAAATGGTTCGAAAACTCAACGGCCAGGGCTTTTGCGCGCTTTTCAAAGGCTGCCTTGTCCTCCCATGTGTGCTCCGGCATCAGCATTTCGTCGGGAACGCCGGGGCATGTCCGGGGGACATCCAGGTGAAACAATTCGTTGTGAATATATTCCACGTTGTCGAGTTGGCCGCTGATGGCCGCGTTGATCATTGCGCGGGTAAGCGTGATGTCGATGCGGGAGCCCTCCCCGTAGGGGCCGCCGCTCCACCCGGTATTGAGCAGGAAAACGCTCGTCTTGTGCTCCTTCATCTTTTTTCCCAGCAAGTCCGAGTAATAGAAAGGCTTGCACGGCATGAACGGCTGCCCGAAAAACCGGGAAAATGCACTTTGGGGTTCCTTGATTCCGGTTTCCGTACCGGCAAGCTTGCTGGTGTATCCCATAAGGAACCAGAGCATTGCCTGCTCAGCGTTCAGAGCGGAAATGGGCGGCAGCACGCCGTTTGCGTCGGCGGTGAGGAAAATGATCGTATCCGGATGCCCGGCCCATGCTTCCAGCTTGACGTTGGTTAGATACCGCAGGGGGTAGGACGTGCGGCTGTTCTGGGTGAGCCGGTCGTCTGAGAGATCCACGCTTCCGTCCGGGTAGGTCATACAGTTTTCGATGATGACGCCGTTGTCAAGGGGCGCGCGGTTGCTGAAAACCGCCTTGTAGATTTCAGGCTCCTTCTCGGGATTCAGGTCGATGAGCTTGGCGTAGCACCCGTGCTCGAAGTTCGCGATGCCGTTGTCGTTCCATCCATGCTCGTCGTCCCCGATGAGAAGCCGCTCCTTGTCCGCGGAAAGCGTGGTTTTCCCCGTTCCGGAAAGACCCAGAAACAAGGTGACCGTGCCTTTCCGGTCCTCATTGGCGGAGCAGTGGATGGGCAGAATGTTTTCAAAGGGGAGATAGTAGTTCATCGCCGTGAAGATCAGTTTTTTTACACTGCCGCAATAGGCGGAGCCGAATACCAGACCCAGGCGGTTTTTAAAGTCGATTGCAATCACCATGTCCGATGTCGATCCGTCCGCCAGTTTCCGGAGTTTCCCCTCGTACTTGGTGGTGTCGATCTTCTCGTAGGGGACGACCACGAGGGTGAAAGGCCTGTCGGCAAAGACGGACTGGTCAATGGTCTTGGGTACGGGGAGGAACATGTTCATGGTGAAAAGGCTGGACAGCGCGTAATTCGCAATGGTCCGCACCGGCATGGCGTAGTCTGCATCCGCCCCCACAACCCGGTTGGTCACGAAAAGCCGCGGTTTTTTCCAGAGGCAGGTCAGCGCGTCGTGCCAGAGCTCTTCAAAAGCCTCGGGATCGAGGGGCAGGTTGTTGGGCGATGACCAGTCGATATGTTCCTCCAGTTCGGGATGGCGCACCAGGACTGTGTCATTGGGGGACCGCCCGGTGGATTCCGGCGGCGTCCAGGTGGACAAGGCGCCGGATGGAAGGACCAAAGCTTCGTTCTGGTTGATGGCATGCTCGATGACGCCTGCCCGGGGGGGATCGGTATAGACTTCCGGGTGATTTTCCAGCATATGATTCAGCGTTTTGATAAATTTCATAGCTTTTTCAAACCTTTTTGTCTTTTTTTGTTATTGTTTCAATCCCTCGGGGTCTCTTCGCAAACGGTTTGTCACCTTTGGCCCGTCATGTTTTCAATCCGTCCTGACTCATAAAGCATTAAAACAATGCATCCCGGACGTCCCATCGCTTTTGCCCGGTGCCACCCGTCAGCGGATGCAGGGAGACTTTGGGAAAACCGGCATCTGCAGCGATATCCATCGAAGAACCTTGTCGAATTCGTTTTTCAGCGCTTCAAGGGCGATGCCGCGATGACTGACCCGGTTTTTTTCTTCCGGTGTCATCCGGGCGAATGTTTTGCCCGCCGGGGGATAATAAAAGACCGGGTCATAGCCGAATCCGCTTTGGCCTTGTGGTTCCGTGGTAATTACACCCTCGCAGCGGCCTTCGTAGGTAAGGGCCTGCCCTGTGGGAAGAGCGACGGAGATGACGCATTCGAATGCGGCACTCCGGTCGGTGGCATGCCGGAGTTTTTCGAGTAGAAGGCGTGAGCGCTGCCTGTCATCCGCGTCGGGACCGGCAAAGCGGGCGGAGTGGACGCCGGGAGCGCCGTCCAAAGCGTTGACAACAAGGCCGGAGTCGTCGGCAAGGGCGGGAAAGCTCAGTACCCGGGCTGCGAGGCTTGCCTTTTTGTAGGCGTTTTCTTCAAATGTGGCGCCGTCTTCCGTGGCTTCCGGGATCGGGCCGAAATCGGAAAGATTTCGGATCGTAACAGGATAGCCTTTCAGGATTTCCCTGATTTC
>SLJY01000077.1 GCA_007134875.1 Desulfobacterales bacterium | reverse complement strand
TACGCGCGATTTCTCAGAATTTCACGTACGCCAAGTACGCTGTATTCTTCGAAATCGCGCAAGCCTTGATCTTGAACTTTTTACAAAGCCGTCAGATCGCGACTTTTTACGAGTGCATCAATTTTGCAGGTTCCGGAAAGAGGTCTTTTAAAAAAATATACTTTTACCCGAGTCGATTTTTTTGCCGTCACAAAATGGTATGTATCTTTGTAAAATCCATTGCTGCCCGCGAGGGCTTTGCGCAATTTTCTGGCGGATTTTTGATCGGGCAATTTTTTCATGTCCAGGCCGACCAGGGCTTTCCGGGAAGAGCCGACGATTTTGATGAAATCGTCGTTGCATGAAACGATAGTCCCGTTTTCGGGGAATGAGGTCGAATTGGATTGCATGCGGGGGTGTTTTTCTTTTCATCTGTCATGACGAACTGCAGGGATGTATAGGCCAGCAAATCCACGGGAAAAATGGCCGTGGCCGGGATAACCCCCACAGGGGAGAGGGCTCAACCCGTAAAGCGAAGCAAGACAGCGACGAGCAGAAAACCCGCTAAAAACAAAAAAAAGAATTGCGCCGTTCGCGTAAGGGTGAGCATGACGTTGCTGCCAAAATCCGCCATCCAGGAATCGCTCCTGGTCCATGGGCGAGGGTCTTTTTTCCCTGAAGCCGGGTCCGGGGTGGGAAAATTTTCAAAATAATGCTCCCAGCGATCTTTTGCCGATCCCGGCAGCGCATCGATCGCATGTATCGCCACTGCCAGCTTTACCGTCAGGTAGGCCTCCTCCATCGCCCCTTTCAGTTTTCCGGATTTGCCGATGATGGAAAACCAGTAAAGCACCCGGCCGAGTCGGGGATCGGTGTTTTCTGCATGGGCGGCTGCCAGGTAATTTCGGATGCATTCACGCGTGCAATAGACCGGATTTGTCAGAAGCGCCTTTTGCCCGGCACGCTTCAATTCGGTATTCACTATTTCTTTGTGAAAGGTCGCATTGTGGGCAATAATCGGCAAGTCGCCAATAAACGCTCTAAAATCCCCGCCGATCGTGGAGAAGGGTGGTTCCTTTCGAACATCCCGGTCTGAGATGCCGCCGGCGGATTCCGTTTTTTTGGGAATAGGCCGTTCCGGGTTGACCCGTGCCTGAAAATACCGGATCTCCAGTTCTTCGTTGTATTCCAGTTGCGTGAAGTCCACCTTCATAGCGGCCACTTCAATCACCCGATCCGCGCGGGGGTCGTTTCCGGTCGTTCTGGTAACGATGACCACTGCATCGGTCAGCCCGGTAAAACATTTTTTGTCTTTTGTATCAGTCATTGTCATGCACGCGTAAAAAGTTGCGATTATACCACTTTGTAAAAAAGTTCAAGATCAAGGCTTGCGTAGTTCCGCCGAGCGAAACAGCTTCTCAGCTTTTTAAAACGAAAAAAACGGATTTTGATTACTGATTATAACAGGTTTTTCCAGTGTGGACCTGAATCCCTCTTCGCCTGGATGGGTGTTCGACCCGCCGCAAAACCTCGTTGTGCTGCCCTACGTATCTTTCCATCTGTTTCCTTCGCTTTGTACAGAGCAATGTCGGCACGCTTGATAATATCATCAATGGAATCATTATGGTCCTTAAAAATACTCACCCCGATGCTTAAAGTTATACGTATGGTCACTGCTGTCGGCATGTGCGATCTTTTGGCCAAGCCTATGCCCGAGCCGGTAGCATCCTCGGTGAAAGAAGCATACCATGACAGCTGCAAAAACAAATCTATTTGACGACCTGTATCATCCCCGCCTGAGACTGCATAACCTTCAGGATAATATGAGGGGCCTTTTTCTGCCGTTTAGCGATTTTTCCGAAAACGGCTGCTAATGCGCTTCACTTTACCGGAATGCCGTGATGTCCGTTCCGGAGGCAACGATATGGGATATCCGGGCACTTCGGTTCGGCACAGGGTTCAGCGTGATCTGCCAAATTCGAGTTCCTCCAGGGCCCTCAAAGACCTCCTCAAAAGTAACCGGCGCGGCCTCCCGCACGCACTGGCTGCATAATGCGATAAACCTTTCGCCTTTTTCCCTGCCCAAAAGCTCTACGGGCGTTTTGTGCTGGAACGAATTTGCACTGATCCCGGTTGCACTCTGGTGCGCGCGGTTATTCCGGAGCAGCCTGAACGATTCCGTGCTGATGACTTCCACCAGGAAGGTAGGGGCTGCGGAGCCCTGGAACAGCGTTTCATATTCGTCAATCTGCTGGTTGAGGGCGTTTTGAACCAGTTTGCGCTCCGTGATGTCCATTACAAAGCCGGTCGCCCGCAGGGGTCTGCCGCTTTGGCTCCGAACGATGCCTGCTGACTCGCGCACCCAGCGCATTTTTCCGTCCGGCCGTATAATTCGGTGGTCATATTCAATCAAATCGTTGCCGGGCTTTTCTCCGGCTAGGCGGTTCATGCGAAGAACATAGTCCTGATCCTCGGGGTGAACCAGCCTTATGAACTCGCCGAAGCGTCCCTGGAAGAGATTTTCGTCCACACCGAAAATCGCAGCGCACTCCCTGGACCAGTAGAGCCTGCGATCCGGTATGTTGTATTCCCACACCCCGGTCCGGGTAAACGCCTGGGCCTGGGATGCCTTTCGCTGGTACTCTTCGAGAGTCTCCTGGAGACGGTGGCGCTTCGTGATGTCGTTGGCCACGCAGACCACATATTCCACATCCCCGCTTTCACCGAAGACGGGGGTCTTGGTTATTGACAACAGACATTTTCCGCCTTCGGCGTTGGTGATCCATTCCTCGGTGTGAATCCGTTGCTTTTCCGAAAAGACTCTTCGACTTCCGGCGATGCAGGCTTCCGCCTCCTCCTTTGTAGCCATTATGTCCCGCATGGAGCGCCGTTCCATATCCTTTCCGGCGATTCCAAAAAAATCAGCGCGCGCCTGGTTGACGAGTCCGGGGGTTTCTTCGTCGAGCAAATACCATACGAGCGCGTCGATGTTATTAAGCAAAATGTCGCGCTCCCGCACCATCCGCTTCAGTTTGAATTCCGCCTCCTTGCGTTCGGTGATGTCGGTCAGAACACCTTGTATCCCCGCACTCCGTCCGTTTTCAATGATTGGCCGGGCGTGGGTCCGGACCCAAACGGTCGTATTGTCTTTATTGACAAATCGGTACTCCGATGGCCCGGTGTCACCGTGTAGCACTTTTTTGAACTGATCGAGCCGCCCGGTCAGGTCATCTGGATAGACAAAGTCCGTAAACGGCCGGCCGAGAACCTCTTCGGGCGTGTATCCGGCCAGGTGCGCGAGGTTGGGAGAGATATGGGTAATTACGCCCCGTTCATCGAGTCGGTAGATGATTTCGTTAAGGTTTTCGAATAGGATCGGCTGGCTGCCGTACGTGCCGGATCGTTGATCTTCGGACATATACACCTCCGTGCGTTTCCCGTGAAGGATCGGAAAACCCGCGCTGAAAATTTTTTAGGGTGAATATAAACAATCGTAAAGGAGCTGTACGGATCTTTCAATGAAAAAACGACAGAAAAACAATCCTTAACCACCGCCGGGCCAGGATGTGCACGTTTTTGGACGCTTTGTAAAAAAGTATACATGTTAGGCGGGGCACCGGGTTCATACTGCTTCAGGCTCCTGCCGGAACGGCCGGTCGTCACTAGTTGCCGAGGGCGGCCGCATCGGGTTTTGCTCGAAATGATTGGAAAAAAAGTCAAACCTTTGTTCTTCGTATGGGAGCGGCTGCCCGAGAACCTATCGATTGCAGTCGGAAGAATTTTTTTTCAGGTGCTCGTTCCGGTCCTGTTTTTGCTTGATGATTTACGGATGCTTGAAAAAGGCGAAACGGTTTCCGGCCTGCGCGGAAAAGCGCCAAAGACGGTTCCGGTTCCAACTTCGGTTTCCGGGAAAACCGCTTTTGTTGGTCCATTGCAAACGACCGGGGGGTGATATTGGGAGAAAAGCACGGCATAGCATGAATCAACAGGGCCAGAAGAAAAAGTACGAAATCTGAGGCAAAACATAAACAGGAGGTTGCAACAATGAGGAAAGGTCGGAGGTTGTTCTTATGGATATCGTTTGTGCTGTTTTTTTTGTTTTTACTGGCAGGATGCAACACCGACAGCTCCTCGGGCAGCGATGGCGGGGATGAAAGGCAATCTGTGGAAGAATCCGCCGGTGAAAATCCGCAGGGCGACGATACAGGTTCGGAGGGTTCATCCGGTCAAACGTCCGGGAATGAAGAAGCTGCAGGCGGAGCGTCTGAAAACGGTACGTCCACGGAAGAGGATGGCTATTCGGAAGAGGAATCTACGGATCGTTCCTCGTCCGATGCTGGGTCAGATGATGAATCAACGGATGAGGCTTCGGTGGAAAAAGGCGCCCTTACCCTTTATCTTGCCGATGCAACGACTAACTACCTGGCGGTTTATGTCACCATCGCGGAAGTGCAGGTTCATCGAGCCGGCGGCGGAGAGGAAGACGGCGGCTGGATAACCGTGTGTGAGCCCGAGCAAACCTATAATCTTCTGGAGCTGGTAAATGGTGTCATGGCGGAGCTGGGGACAAAAAAGCTCGAGACGGGGCATTACACGATGCTACGCATGATTCTGGGTGACAACCCGGATAACGAGCTAAACCTGCATAATTACGGTCATTGTTGTCCGAATTATATTCTTACCGAATCCGGGGAAGAAATTCCGCTTTTTGTTCCCAGCGGCTACCAGACCGGCATCAAGCTGGTTTCGGGTTTTGATATTATCAAGGAAGCGAGTACGGAGTTGGTGCTGGACTTCGATGCCGCCCGCAGCGTTGTGAAAGCGGGCAGAAGCGGAAGGTACCTGCTGAAACCCACCATAAAAGTCGTTGATGCCATCAGCCGGGCCAATGTCAGCGGAACGGTAATTGATGAGGACCTCGTTCCCGTTAGCGGTGCGAATGTCAGCGCCCAAATCTATCATGAGGGCTCCGTGTATCCAGAGCCGGCGATAGAGGTGTTTACCTCCACGCCAACGACAGAGGACGGCCAATATACGCTCTACGTTCCTGCGGGAGACTATCTCATTGTCGCCTACAAAGCCCCTCCGGAAGGAAATCTTGAAGGAGAAGGCTATGAACCGCTGGCATACGGACCCGGGTGCCAAAGGCTCGAAGCCGAGTATGATTGGGATCACACTGAAGATTTTACACTCGAAAAGAACCAGACGGGACTGTTGATTGCTGAAATCAAAGCCCCGCATAATTCGGAAAAGCAGTCGGTTGAGATCAATGCCTGGAAAAGTGTCGACTGCAACGGAGAGAGCGTATTTGCTGCGCTCCTTCCCCACTTGAACAAAGACCTCGACAGCTCGTCATTTGAAACGGTTTTGCCGGAGGGAAGCTACACCATTGTTGCAAATGTAGGCGAAACAGTAGTACGGAAAAATAATGTGTTGATCGAACCGGGAGATAAAGTTGAATTGACGTTTGACTTTAACGGGGATACGAGCAATGGGGATGCAGGGGGAGAAAACGTTGATGTTCCGTCAGAAGAAAACGATGGGGATACCAATGCTAACAATGACGGAGACGAAAAAGGGGAAAACGGCCAGTAAGCGTCAGAGCTCCGGCCCTGCGTTTCTGTAGCAACGAAATCTTCGAAGGCGAGTCCGTAAACGTGTCGGGCGGAATTCACCTTTTCCGCCCGACACGTTACGGTTTTCCGGTCGGCAGGATCGGATCATGACAAACAACCCGATTCTCGGGGGGATCTTCACCATGAGATACCGGGAAGAACAACACGGCTTATAGAGAATTTTCAGGTTTCCCAGGTGATACAGGCCTTGGCCCGCGTGAAGAAGGTTGCGGCCCTTGCCAATCAGGTGTTTTCTGCGCTATCTACAAAGGAAAATACATGGGGTTTCATTCCGGTGGCGCATCGATTTGAATAAGCAAGTTGTTGTCGGAAGGATCGAGGTCGTTCCATAGACTCGCCAAGATCAGGCCGATTTCCGAGATGACCGGGTCCTTGTCGTTTGCAAGACGGATCACCCGAAGCAAGGTAGAGAACGAAGGAGATTCATCGCCAGCGAAGTGTGCCATAACGGCTTCCGTCATCAGGGGGGCATAGACTTTGGCCCGGGCGGGCTCCATGCCGTATAGCGCTTCCAGTTCAAGCATGGCCCGTCGGAACACGATGTGCTCGGTAAATTTCCGGGCATAGTATCCAAAACAGCAAAAACCGTCCGGGTAGGTTCCGTACGGCAATTCATCGACAAATCGACTTTCGATGGCCATTTCCATCCATTTTGCGCCCTGCGGCCCCATCTCAAGATCAACTATCCGGAACGGAACGGGATACGTGAGCAGGGATCCAGTCTGGATTTCCACCATGTATGCACCGTCATCCCAGTCACGGCGGGTTACGTTCTGGGTGTGGTAGTGGCCGGTAAACATCATGTTCATCCCAGCGACGGCCAGTTCATGGCCCACTGCGTCCCAGTCTTGCACGATAAAATCCGGCATGAAATCCCCTTGCCCCAAAAAATGCTCCACTATGCCATGATGCATCATGGCTATGACAAGCTTGTCGTTTTCCCGTGCAGCCCGCATGTTTTCCAGGAGCCATCCCATGGTTTCCGGGGCGATGCGTCCCCCAACAATGGACGAGTTCACGTTTTCCCGGTAACGGTTGCTGTCAATGCCAAAAAGCCACAGCCCCGGGACCGGCTCTGCGATATAGCTAAGCGAGTCAGGATCCCGCTTTATCGCACGGCCATATCCAAAATCCCGGTAGATCTCCGCGAATTGTTCTGCGTCAGGGCTGTACATCCCCACCGGGCCCTGGGAAGTGTAAGCGAAGGCATTCGGGTTGGATATATCGTGGTTGCCGGGGACCACCCAGACGTCAACACCGGCATCCACAAGCGCATACAGGTGTTCGGTCAGCTTCTGATGGCTCGATTCGTCTCCATCCGCTGTAAGGTCACCGGGAATCAAAAGAAATTCGGGTTTCGGTTCTGTATCGAGAATCTGCCGGATTGTTTCCTGCAAAATGGCTTCGCCCCCGGCGATCATTTTGATTTCTTCGTTTACCCAGGCATCGAACGCTTCGCCTTCAGTGCCCAGATCAGTGTCGTAGAAATGGGGATCGGCAACAACGGCGAAGCGAACGCTTTTTCCTTCCGGGAACGAAGAGGAACCGCCTCCCGATAGGTCGCACCCACTCAGCAAAAAGGCAGCCACCAGAAAAAAAAGAAGGCCCCGTTGTGCTCTTAGCGGCGAGGGGGGATCCTGGCGCGTAAAAACCATAATGAGTTATCCGATGTGAAAACGCCCCCGGAAAAATCCGACGGCGTTATAATCAACTGTTTTAGCAGGATTCAAGCCTGGTCGCTAAAAAACCAGATCCAGAACGGGAAGGGCCATGCCGGAACAGTCCAGGTCCTGGTTGTTCCGCACCCCGTTTTTCTCGATCTGCATGAAACCGGATTGCGCTCCCGCGGAGATTTCCAGCACATCGCCGCCCGCACCTTCCAATGCGAGTTTGCCGCCTATGATATCTCCCCATTCGTTCATAACCAGATCCTGGCTGGTGTAGATTGCCACGTATTCCTTGCCGGTACTGTAGCGGCCAGAATTGACACCCATGATTTCATTGCCCTCGGATATCCAGGATTCCGCCCTCAAGTCTTTCAATGTATGTGAAATCCCACTGGAGGGCATATCAATACTGGCCTGCTTGACCGTGAGGCGGTCCGGATTAGCCTGCGTGGGCATATCTGGTTCCCATAACCCTGGAACACCGTAGCTGATATTGGCATCGAGGGAAAGGGAGATGGTCTCATCCGACATCTGGATCGATATTTTCCCGTCGGTTTTGGCTTTTGCCCCGTGGATGGTGGGCCCAAAATCACCAGGGGTGCCCTCTTCGGTCGTTATGAATTTGCCGTTGATAATAACGGCTTCGGATACACCCGTGGAATCGTCATAAAAACAGAAGCTATTAAAAATAAACGAACTGGTGGTGTTGCCGGACTTGTGAACGCTTTCAATTTTCATCTCTCCACCGCAGTCCCCTTCGATCACGCCCGGAAAAGCCGGCAGTTGACTGATACTTGCCAGGGCAACGTTTTTCTTAATGGCTGATTTCATTCTCACGACCGGTGCCGAAGTCATTGAACCCGATACGTCCACCACCCGGCAACCCGGTACGCTCTTTTCAATTAACGACATGGTTTCCGAAATGGTCTGCTCGCTCAACTCCATCTTTTTTTCGCTACTACCGCCACTGCTGCTGCTGCTGTTGCAGGCCGCAACAGCAAAAATAAACACAACCGCAAAAAGCACCATATACCCCATTAAAACAAAAGATCGGGGTCTTTTCATTCCACACCTCCCAAATAAACAAGTTTTTGGATTATAGGAGACCATTGTCGGAAGAAGTCCCGGCGCGGGCCACCCTTTTCTTGAGCAACGGGTTTCTACTGCAAGGGCTTTTTATAGCAAAAACAAAAAAATCCGCACCCGGACAGATAAGCGGCTCGGATCGTTTTTACGAGTACTTGTTGTGCTTAGTTACAAACTAATATTTTGTCAACCGCTAATTGGTAGGTATTTCTCAAGAAAGTCAACAACCCTCTAAAAGGGCTGGCTTGACAGGGGTCCTGAAAGGGTCAAATTCTATATTTATATGATATTTTGCGTTGATCCATGCGGCTATCGAACGGTGGGGGTGCGAATTCTGAGCCCCTGAGAACCATAATATCCAGGGTGCAGATTTAAGGTTGCCCAGGAATACTGATATCGCTGGCAACCGTACGTAATATTGTTGTTTTTCTTTTTTTTGAGTCTTTATTGATCAAGCGGTTTTGGAATTTAGTGCACGTCGAGTTGTCCTGTTCCGCAATCAGCGTTTTTTTGAATCCGCACTGGGTTTCTATTTTCACATGGAACTTTTGTCTGGCATAGACCGCATCCTTTCTTGGCCGGACCTTCGAAACCGTAGTTCTCCTTGATGTATCCGAGTAAGATTTCTCCCCGCGTGTGGGTCTTGCATTTTTCCTTGTCATGGCCTTTTTCGGAAATGGCCCCCGCCGGGCATCGTCCGATGCATTTGCCGCAACTCCCCTTGGCGAAAAAGAGGCAATAGGCGTTATGGTTTTTATATGGCCGAGGACTTGGCGGGATTCGGTACCGGGCCACCACAGAGCCGGTGCGCATGGCTTTGCCCCTTTCCGTGATCAGACCGTTGCAGAGGCCGAAGGTGCCCAAACCGGCGGCGTAGGCGGCGTGGCGCTCAGACCATTTTGAAGCGTATCCATACTGGGGCGAGATCTCTCTGGACCAGAGCGGCGAAAGTATCGGGGCCACCGCCTGAATTCCTTTTCCCTCGAGCCTGCGAATCAAATATAACCTTATATTTTCATTGATTTTTTCTCCGAAAACCCTTGCACGAACCCAGCGCTCGGCCGGAAATCGATTCTGTTTGCGGTTGTCGGCACAGGTTCGGGAAGTCTGAGGCAAAATCCAGCTGATCACGGTCAATTCTCCGGCCTCTATGCGACTCTCCGGAAAAGTGATCCGAAAAATTTCAAGCGGAGTCCAGTGGAAGGGCCCCACATGCGTCTTGTAGTCCTCAAAAAGCGCATCATCGCCTCCAGCAAATCCCACAAGCGGATTCTCGAAGGCTTTTTCCCCGGTTTGGTTCTCTAAATTGTTTTCCGGGTTGTTTGCGATAAAATCTTCGATCAATGACGTGATCCAGGCGGATTGTGACAAGTCGGCCATTTCTGGTATACCTCCACGGCATTTTCCATGCCGTTGTCTTCTGTTATGAATACTGAAAAGCTTGATTGTAATGTTTTCGTCACGCCCGCTAAAGCGAGAATCGCGATATTCTGGAAAATTGGGCCCGCAAAAAGACGACTTATCAAATATTTAAGTATTTTATACTATGATTATAGGGCTTGCGTGTCAAACTTTTTCGCGTACGCGGGTTAGCGAGAAAAGGGGGTGTTCATGAAAGGTTTATTGAATATGAGAGCGGAGGATTGAGTGGTTATATCCATGGCGTGTAAGGGGCGTGTTGGTGACGCTTGAATTTATTAATGGGTCTGTCTGGATTTTGAGATGCAAGATGCAAATGCCGTGCTGTCTGCTATGCAGTACGATTTAAGGACGCAGCATACGCTTCGGGGTTTATAATTATCGGTATCCGGTGATGGATCTCCTGCAGTGGCCCGATGGCTTGCCGGGTTGATGATGGTGGTTAACAGAATTGAAGCCTGAAGTCTCTCTTACCATTTTTTGATATACCTTTGACGGCTTCGTAAAAGTCCAATATCTTCATTACGCGCGATTTCTCAGAGTTTCACGTACGCCAGGTACTCTGCATTCTTCGAAATCGCGCAAGTCTTGAGCTTGAACTTTTTACAAAGCCGTCAGATCGCGACTTTTTACGAGTGTATCACCTTTTGGTATCACAATAAAAAATGAAATGGTAATTACTTAATTTTGAGTTAATGGTGGAGGCGGCG
>SLJY01000200.1 GCA_007134875.1 Desulfobacterales bacterium | reverse complement strand
GCGTTACGCGCGATTTCTCAGAATTTGCGGCTTACGCCTTGTAAACATACACGTACGCCAGGTACGCTGCATTCTTCGAAATCGCGCAAGCCTTGATCTTGAACTTTTTACAAAGCCGTCAAGATCGCGACTTTTACGAGCGTATCAGGCATCCCTGAAATAAAAAATCATTCTATCAAAGCCTCCCGGATCTTCTCGCGGGTGTGCCGGTAAGCATCGGCATGAACCCCGCCGATTGCCACCGCCCGGTCGACGGCTTCCAGTGCCTCCGAAAGGCTGCCCATTGCCAGCCTGACATGGGCCAGGTTGTTCAGGATCGGAGCCGACGCCGGGTGCATCGATGCGGCGGACTCCAGGATATCCGCTGCGGCCTCGACCTTCCCCAGGGCGTACAATGCGTTGGCCTTTCCCATATGGACCCCCGGATGCTCCGGCCAGCGTTTCAGGGCCTTCGCGTATCCGGCGCGGGCGGCTTCATGCTGCTGCGCGCGCTCCAACCCGTATACGGCTTCCACCCACCGGTCGGCCGAGGCCCCGGCTGGAAGCCGGCCAGCCTCCGGATCAATCACGAGAAGCGCCCAATTGTCCGCCCGGTCCCACATGCGAAGGAACAACGAAAGGGACATCCGCTCCAGGCAGGGCTCGCCCGATGCAAGCACAACGGATCCGCTTTCCGGGTCAAGGGCTGCCACCACGGCATAGTGGTAGGCCGGCCACCAGGAAAGCCCCTGGTTCAGAAGCACCAGGGCGGGGAAACCGGCCGACAGCTCTTCTTCCAGACGCACCATGCCATGGATCTCATAGGCGACACGACCATGACGCCGTGCCGCGGCGACAAGAGACGCCTGTAGGCTTCCGCCGGCCTCCGGATCCCATGTCATATCTTCCAGATCATCCGGGCAGATATCCAGGCCGCTCCATGTCAGCATACTCGCCAGTGCCGCAGGTCCGCAGCGGCCATCCTCCTGTGCGAAGGCAACCACGTCGGGGGCATGCATCGCATCGGAGCCCAACGGCTCATCCGGGACCCGGTAGCAGGAACTGCCGGCGCATCCCGCGACAGCAACCAGGAGCATTGCGGCAAAAAACGGGAGAAGACCTCTCACTGTTCTACCGCTGATGAACCACAAAGGGGAATACGTTTGTAAGCCCGGCGATATCGGTGATCAAAAGCACGATGAAAACGAACACAAGCGCCCCGACAACCGTACCCACACCCTCGCCGGAGGGCTGGGCATCCATGTGCCCGGCAAGGGTCCGAAGCTGGCTTTCGGTTAGGGAATCCACGCGCGCCCGTGCCTCGGATTCCGGGATGCCCCGTTTTTCGAGAGCACTTTGTACCTCTTCGGCATCAAGCATGTCGTGAATACGCGAACGGATTTCATCAGCATCGCTTTCCAGAACCGTACCGGTCGGAAGCATGGACGCATGGGCGGCCGGTGCGAATACCACCGTAACACTGAAAGCAATCAGCATCAGAATACTTAAGGGTTTAATGCCATAACCTGAACGCATAATACGTTTCTCCCTGGGTTTTCGGTTGATAATGACGAAAAGGGGCATTAACCGCAACAGGCAGGCGGCAGGCGAAAGTGCCGCCCGGCCTTCCGCACAACATTGCCGTAAATAGTATTTCTCCCCCGGCCGTTTGTCAACGTTTAACCGGCCGCAGGGTCAAATCAGAAAAACCTGTTTGACACGAGCATATATCCCGCCTATTCTTTGAACTAAAATCCAAACACCCGTCCGAAGAAAGTTCCGTAATCCCCAACATCCCGCAACAAGGAGGTCCTCATGCCCAATCCTTACGAAGCCGCATACCGGGAATCCATGAAAAACCCTGAGCAGTTCTGGGCAAAGGCCGCCGAAGACTGCCACTGGTTCAGCCGGTGGGACAAGGTCCTGGACGACTCCAGCAAACCGTTCTATCGCTGGTTTACCGGCGCAATGATGAACACATGCTACAACGCACTGGACTACCATGTCGACGAGCGGGGACGGGGCGAAAAAACAGCCATTATCTACGACAGTCCCGTGACAGGGACCGTCGAGTCGATCACCTACGGTGAAATGAGAGACCGGGTCGCCCTTTTCGCCGCGGTTCTGGCCGGGGCCGGGGTGGAAAAAGGCGACCGCGTCATTATTTATATGCCCATGATTCCGGAGACCGTCGTGGCGATGCTTGCATGCGCCCGGATCGGGGCGGTCCACTCGGTGGTATTCGGCGGATTTGCCGCAAAAGAGCTGGCCACGAGAATCGACGACGCCCGGCCGAAGGTCATCGTTTCGGCCTCCTGCGGCATCGAGGTGCAACGGGTCATCGAATACAAGCCCCTGCTCGATGCCGCCATCGATATCGCCCAGTCTAAACCGGAAAAATGCATCATTTACCAACGGCCCCAGAAAACGGCGGCACTTTCCCCGGAACGGGATATCGACTGGACCGAAGCGCTGAAATCCGCCGCGCCGGCCGACTGCCTTCCGGTCCTTGCCACGGACCCCCTCTACATCTTGTATACCTCCGGAACCACCGGACAGCCCAAAGGAGTGGTGCGGGACAACGGCGGCCACATGGTCGCGCTCAAATGGACCATGAAAGCCATCTACGACATCGACGAAGACGACGTCTGGTGGGCAGCCTCCGACGTGGGATGGGTGGTCGGACATTC
>SLJY01000160.1 GCA_007134875.1 Desulfobacterales bacterium | reverse complement strand
CCGTGACCGACCCGGAAGAGAAGAAGGTTACCCCCTTTTCCCGCCGGTTCGTCGAGCTGACCCTGGCCAGCATCCCGGGATTCACCCCCACGGGCCCCCCGTCAAGACCGTCGCAGGTCATTGTCCACTGGCCAAGCCTCGTTTCCATGGCCCATCTCCGGCAAAGTGTGCATATCGGAGACAAAACCATCACCGTGAAAGAGGCGACTCCGGCAGGCGGCAGCGCCGAACCTGTCCGGCAGTCTGCGCCGCAGATGCCGGATCTTCCCGACGAACCGACCGTCCGGTCCCCGCTGGGCCGGGTTTTCGCAACCCGTTCCGGTGACAAGGGGGGAAACGCCAACCTGGGTGTCTGGGCGAAAACACCCGAAGCCTATTCATTTCTACAGGGATTTTTAACAACGGAAAAGCTGAAGGAACTGCTTCCGGACTGTGCCGCCTATGAAATCGAGCGATACCGGCTTCCCAACCTCCTGGCGCTCAACTTCTACATCCGGGGCATCCTGGGAGACGGGGCGGCCGCATCACTAAGAATCGATCCCCAGGGCAAGACGCTTGGCGAATACCTGCGGGCCCGGGTCATCGAGATGCCCGAAGTAATCGTTCCAAAAACAGGGTAACAGCCGCTACCGGGATCATCGCTGCCGGAAACACCTGAACGAAGACTCGATCAGGAGCATAAAAACAAGCCGGGAAACGCAAAGCGCCGCGGCGTCCAAGACGAACACCCCGGCGCTTTGCATTATGGAAGTGCTTTTCGCATTATTCCGACCTAAACTCCGTTTAGCTCCGACAATGCCGCGTGGGCGGCTGCGAGCCGGGCAATGGGCACCCGGAAGGGGGAGCATGACACGTAGTTCAAACCGAGCTTATGGCAAAGATGAATCGACTTCGGATCGCCGCCGTGCTCGCCGCAGATGCCGCACTCCAGATCCGGAAGGACGCTGCGCCCCCGCTGGACCCCTATTTCCATCAGTGCGCCCACGCCTTCATCGTCGATGGTGGCAAAGGGGTTGAACGGGAGGATCCCGGTTTCCAGGTATTCCACGAGAAATCCGGCTTCAGCGTCGTCGCGGGAGATGCCGAACGTCGTCTGCGTCAGGTCATTGGTGCCGAACGAGAAAAACTCCGCCTTTTCCGCAATCTCGTTTGCGGTCAGCGCGGCCCGGGGGATTTCGATCATGGTGCCGAACTTATAATCGATCTGCATATTGTGTTCGTACATAATCTTCTGTGCTTCGGTCTCCAGCGTTTCGCGCTGTTTGGCAAGCTCGTTGACATGGCAAGTCAGCGGAATCATGACTTTCGGTAACACGGCAACCCCTTCCCTGGCCACCTCGCAGGCGGCCTCGAAAATGGCCCGGATCTGCATGACCGTAAGAGCGGGTATCTTGATGCCCAGGCGGACGCCGCGCAATCCCAGCATGGGATTGGATTCGTGTAAACTATCCGCGCGCTGAAGAAATTGCTCCTTCTCGCGGATCATCCGCAGCAGTTCGTCGATATCCGACATGTTGGCGGCATGCTTCAACCGGATTTTAAGATCCGAAAGCTCCCGGATCAGGTCGAAGGAACTGGGCATGAACTCGTGCAGCGGCGGGTCGATGAGCCGGATGATGACCGGCAGGCCGTCCATCTCCCGGAACAATCCGGCAAAATCCTCCTTCTGGAACGGAAGCAGCGCATCCAGGGCCTCCTTCTGCTCCACGGGACGATCCGTCATGATCATCTTCTGGACGATGGGAAGCCGGTCGGATTCGAAAAACATGTGTTCGGTACGGCACAACCCGATCCCCTGGGCGCCGTATTCACGCGCACGCTGCGCGTCTCTGGGATAGTCGGCATTGGCCCAGACCCCGAGACGACGAAACCCGTCTGCCCACTCCAAAAGCTTGATCAGCCAGGGGTCCTTGATGTCCGGGATCATGGTATCGATCTTGCCGGTATAGACATCCCCGCTGGTACCGTCAATGGAAAGCCAGTCCCCCTCGTTGACGACCTTGTCGCCCACGGTCATTCTCCGCTTGTTGATCTCGATGTTCAACTCCGATGCCCCGACCACGGCGGGCTTTCCGAACTGACGGGCCACGAGGGCCGCATGGCTGGTACGTCCGCCCCTGCTGGTAAGGATCCCTTCGGCCGCCAGCATGCCATGCACATCGTCAGGCTTGGTTTCAGGGCGTACCATGATGACCTTCTTCCCCTCTTTCTTGACCCAGTTGACCACCATGTCGGCGTCGAACGCGGCCAGGCCGCAGGCCGCCCCCGGGGAAACATTGAGCCCTTTTGCAAGCAGGCGCCCCTCGTTTCGGGCCTTTTTGGTGGAAGCCGGGTCGAACTGGGGGTGGAGGAAAAAATCCACCTGTTCCGGGGTGACCCGCATCACGGCCTCTTTCCGGTCGATCAGCCCTTCTTCGGTCATATCCACGGCGATGCGAACCGCGGCCCGGGCCGTCCGCTTGCCGTCGCGCGTCTGGAGCATCCAGAGCTTGCTCTTTTCAATAGTAAACTCCACGTCCTGCATTTCGCGGTAGTATTTTTCCAGCTTCCGCGCAATGGTCGCGAACTCGTTGTAAGCCTCGGGCATCTCCTTTTCCATCTCGGAAAGATCCTTGGTCATCCGGATGCCGGCCACGACATCCTCGCCCTGGGCGTTGACCAGGTAATCGCCTTCCAGCTTGTTAT
>SLJY01000173.1 GCA_007134875.1 Desulfobacterales bacterium | reverse complement strand
GATCGTTCAGGGCTTGCCCATCCGCAACCAGCCGGTAGGCTTTTCCGGTAAGATCCGTTTGCACCGGGTATTCCTTCTGGAGCGCCGAAAACTCCAGTTCCTTGAAAAGGATTGCCAGCCGAGCGTTTTCAGGGGCAACGCGCTCGAGGGATGCCGGATCGAACCCGACGGGAACGTTCGTGTCGATCCGCGCGAGATCCCGGCTCAAAAAGGCATTGTGCCGGTTTGCGACAAGTTTTTCCTTCTGCTTTCCGCCCTTTATTTCGTCGATACGATCATAGAGTTCATCGATGCTGCGATAGGTGGTTATCAACTTTTCCGCTGTTTTCGGGCCGATGCCCGGCACGCCGGGGATGTTGTCCGAGCTGTCCCCGGAAAGCCCCATGACATCCACCACCTGCTCCGGCATAATCTGCTTGTCCGCTATAAAGGACTGCCTGTCGATCCACACGTCCTTCATGGGGTCCCAGATCACGGAGCTGTCGCTCAGGAGCTGGACGAAATCCTTGTCCCCGGTGACCATGACCACACCGTATCCGGCAGCTTCCGCCTTTTTCGCCAGGGCACCGATCAGGTCGTCGGCCTCGTAGCCCGCCATTTCAATCACCGGGATGCGAAACGCCTCGGTCACCTGCTTGATATAAGGGACCTGGGCGGCAAGGTCATCGGGCATCTTCTCCCGGTTGGCCTTGTAATCGGCGTAGAGCTCGTGGCGGAAAGTCGGCACGGCGCTGTCGAAAACCATGGCCACATACCTGGGCTGCTTGTCGCTGATCAGCTTGATGAGCATCCGGGTAAATCCGAACACCGCGTTGGTGGCAAACCCCCTGGACGTGGAAAGGTTCCGGATGGCATGATAGGCACGGTGGATATAGGCGCTGCCGTCTATCAGATAGATTCTGTCATCATCATTCATCATAACCCGCCTCTTTCCAGGATATCCTTTACTGCCCGGAGGCGTTCGATGTGGTAGTCCGCGTCCAGGGCCGGATTGCCGTAAGCGGCGAACGGAACGCCGGCCGCCCGCGCGGCAAGCGTATCCACTGAAGAATCGCCGATGTAGAGCATATCGGATGCATCCACGCCGAAATAGGTCAGCAGGGACGTGAGGACATCGGGGGCCGGCTTGGGGTTTTTCACGTCAAGGGCGGTGACCACCCGGTCGAAATAGCCTGCGATCCCGTGAATCTCCAGTACGCTGTTCATGGTATCCGTTCGGTTGGTTGCCACGGCCGTGCGAATACGGGGGCGGAGGCATTCCAGAAGCCCGATCAGGTCCGGCTCCATCTCCATGTAGCCGATATAGGGCTCGTAGCCGTTGTTCCGCCTGTACGCCTGGGCTTTTTCGTATTGCCCGGGATCCGGGAACAGCATCCGGATCGATTCGTCCACGGTCTGCATCTGGGCATAGGCGAACTGCTCATCGGTCATGGGCGGACGGTCGAAATACGCCAGGATATCGTTATAATAGGTGCGGTTTGCGTTTTTGGTGTCGAACATGACCCCGTCGCAGTCAAAGGCGATCACTGTATATGGCGGCATCGGTGCGTCCTTTTCGTTTAATTCCCTGCGGT
This sequence comes from Desulfobacterales bacterium, assembly GCA_007134875.1. GTDB lineage: Bacteria > Desulfobacterota > Desulfobacteria > Desulfobacterales > Desulfosalsimonadaceae > B1SED10-16. Next base: position 9,199 of record SLJY01000173.1, on the reverse strand, counting down.
ACCGAAGACGCCAGCCAGCTCCGGAAGATACGGGGCGCCCGGTTCAATACCCTAATAGGTTAAAGGCCGGTGCATGTCAAGGTCTGTCAGGACGCCACGGGGCGGCCGGGCGTTTGAAATCGCACGAAATCCTTGCCCGCACGGCCCCGCTCTGCTACATAAGGTTGGTCAGGCCGTACCGGGTTTTTCGTCAAAGTCAAGGACAACGAAAATCTTAACCGCCGGTCTGTTTACACAGCACGGAGAATGGATAAAATGGAAGCCCAAACAGGACTTTCCCAGGCATTGCGTATCATGATAGCGATTGCGTGCTTTGTCATTCTGGTGGCCGGAATGCAGGCCGCAGCGTCGATATTGGTGCCGTTTCTGCTGTCCGTCTTTATCGCCATCATCTGCACACCGCCCCTGTTCTGGCTTCAAAACAGGGGCGTGCCAAAATTGTTGGCTATTGCGCTGATCGTCGTGGTGCTCATGGCAATCGGCTACTGGCTCGTGATATTCGTGGGATCCTCCGTTGCCGATTTTACAGCGTCGCTTCCCGCATACCAGCGGCGCCTCATGGAGGAATCGATCCTCCTGATCGCATGGCTCCAGGACCGGGGAATCGAGGTGTCCGAACAGATGATCTACGAGTATCTCGACCCCTCCGTTGCCATGCAGATGGCAGGACGCGTGCTGACAGGCATGACCGGTGCGCTGACCAATACGTTTCTGATCTTTCTGACCGTTTTGTTCATACTCCTTGAAGCATCCGGCATGCCGGACAAGTTCCGGGCTGCCTTTAAAAACCCCGAAAAATCGCTTGCCGGCATCCGCCGTTTCACAAAAAGCGTCAACCGCTACCTGGCCCTTAAAACCGCCTTCTCCCTTGCCACGGGCATATTCATCGCTATCTGGCTGACAATCATAGGGGTCGACTACGCCCTGTTGTGGGGGCTTACGGCATTCATGCTCAACTACGTCCCTAACATTGGCTCCATCATTGCAGCCGTTCCGGCGGTCCTGATGGCACTGATCCAATTGGGCATCTGGCCCGCCGTCATGGCTGCCGGCGGTTTCCTGGCTGTGAACGTGGTGATCGGAAGCCTGCTCGAACCCCGGTTCATGGGAAGTGGGCTGGGACTTTCAACGCTGATCGTCTTTCTGTCCCTGGTTTTTTGGGGGTGGGTCCTGGGCCCCGTGGGAATGCTGCTCTCGGTCCCCCTTACGATGATATTCAAAATCGCCATGGAAAGCCAGGAAGAAACCCGGTGGGTGGCTGTGATGCTGGGCACCGAACCCGCTGCGGCGGAATTGCTGCCGAACGACAACGACCGGGAACCGGAAAGCGGTGCAGAAGCGGCGGATTTGGAAACAAACGGCGCAATGCCGGAAAAAACCGAAACGCAAGATGATCCGAACGGTCTTCGGTAGCGAAAACGGCGGACTGAACGGTGGAACTGATGGGCCCTATGACATCCAGACAGATCCGAATCATACTCAGCACCCATTACTTCCTGTATTTCGGTATACTTGGAATCTATCTGCCCTATTTCAACCTCTACTGCTACCACCTCGATTTTTCGGGATTCCAGATCGGCACGCTCTCGGCGGTCCGCACATTTGCCACGGCCCTGTTTCCCCTGATCTGGGGAATCCTCGCCGACCGCTACAACATCCGGCGGCCCATTTTCATCATGGCCGTCATCGCCAGCACCGGGCTTTGGTCTTTATACCTGCTGACGACCGATTTTACCCTGATGCTTTTGATCACGGCCGTCTATGGCATTTTCTACGCGCCTATCATATCGTTTCTCGAGTCGTTTTCCATGGATCTGCTCGACACCAGGAAAAAAGACTACGGCCACCTGCGGGTATGGGGATCAATCGCCTTTATCCTGGTGGTCATGGGGGTCGGCCGGCTCATCGACATCTATTCCGCATCCATCATCCTGGTTTTGATCCTGGCTGGATCCGCCGCCCAGTCCCTGTTGTCATTCACCGTTCCCGGGGTTCCACCGCAGCAAAACGCGCAGTCTTTTGCCGCAAGTGCACGGATCTTTTTCAACCGGCGCGCGCTGACATTCATCTTCTGCGCGTTTCTGATGCTGGTGAGCCACGGCACCTATTACGGGTTTTTTTCCATCCACCTGGAGCAGCTGGGCTATGGCGGCGCCTTTATCGGTTTTGCGTGGGCGCTGGCATCCATCGCCGAGATATCGGTGATGGTCGGATCCGCAAGGATTTTTTCCCGGTTCCGGCTTGAAAACGTGCTTATTTTCTCGTTTCTCGCCGCCGCCGTCCGCTGGGCGATCCTTTCCGGAGCCGAATCCGCGGGCCTCATCCTGTCCACCCAGCTGTTTCATGCCTTCACCTACGGCTCCTTCCATGTAGCGAGTATTCTCTACATCGACAAACTGGCCCCTGCCCAGACAAAAACCCTGGGCCAGGCCGTCAACAACGCGGCCACCTATGGTCTTGGGATCATGGTGGGGTTTTTCGTCTCCGGCTATCTCTTCGAAACGATCGGAGCCCCCAATCTTTTTATGCTCTGCGGGGCGCTGGCACTTGCCGGCGGGGCGCTGCTATTTATCGAACAAGCCACGCGAAGACAAGAGTAGGGGACGTCCTTAACTTCTACCCTACTCCGGGTGGATGACGATGAAGTACATGCGACCGGGATGCTGCATGTGGCCGGCAGCGGTTTCGGCGAAAGCGCCGCCTCCCCAGAAAAAATCCGCGCGCCGGGGGCCGCGGATGGCCGAACCGGTATCCTGATTGAGGGCAAACCGGGAAAACCCGGTCCATTCATCGATTTCCCCGTCATCGTTTACAACGGGCTTTTCGGTTTCGACGAACATCAGGGAGCCGGGCGGAAACACTGACTGATCAAGGGCCACCGAGCGCCCCGCGGTCAGGGGAACGCCGATGCATCCCCGGACACCATGGTCGGCTTCCGAAAAGAATATGTAGCGCGGGTTATAATGGAGTATTTCGGTTTTTTCATCCGGATTTTCCCGGATATATTCCGCAATCGACTGCATGGATACCGCCTCTGCGTCGATTCTTCCCGTATCCACAAGGTATTTTCCGATACTTTTGTACGGCAGGCCGTTTGAGGCTTCGAAGTGAAGATGGACAGCCCGGCCGTCTTCCAGCACCACGCGACCGGAGCCCTGGACGTGAAGAAAAAAAAGGGCCACCGGATCGCTTACCCATACGATGTGCCGGGCGCGGCCTTCCAGCGCGCCGGCGTCGATCTCGCTGCGACTGAAATAGGGTACCACTTGCCTGCCGTCGAAACGGCCGATCAACGATTGGAGATTGCCGCCCCCTTCCCGGATGCCGAACCGGGACAACCGGATCTCGGCCAGATCATCGGGCCGGCCGTAGACCGGGTACCGAAAGGTGTCGCACGGTTCCCGGCGCCCTTCGAGCTCAGGCTCATAGTATCCTGTAAACAAAATTCGCAGAGGCCGGTTTTCCTGCCGGTGCGCATAGAGCGAACCGTTTTTGCGAATGAAGCCGGCCAGCTCGGAATCCGACGGCCGGGTTTCCAGGAAATCCGCAAACCGCCGGAGACCTTCTGCCAGCCCGGCGGCGGTGTATTCATCCTTGCCGTAAAGGATAACCCTTTCCGCGGGAAGCCGCTCATGGTATGAAACGCTGGCGGAAACCGCCTCCGCAAGGTCCAGGAGATTACCGTCATCTGCAAATACCGGAAAATCCTCTGGATCTATTTTCTCCAAGGCGGATGGGAAGAAGGATGCGGCAGCGGAGTACGGCGCAAAGACAAACAGCGGATATAAAACGGCAAGCGCCGCGGCGATGGTTCGAATCGTCAACGTCTTCATACTCCCTCCTGCGTTTCCCGCTCCGGATCCGAATCCATGCGGCGGGATCGGCTGTCCACCGTTTCCGGTGCGGACAGGTCTTTTTCCGCAGTGCCGGCAGCACCCATCTCCCGGAATTTCCGGGCAGACACCAAGACGCGCCGTTCCAGGCTGCCGACCGTTTTGTTGTAGCTGGTCACGCACTTGTCCAGATCGCGGCCCAACCGGTTGATATGCTCCGCCATGGAAGCGATCCGGCCATAGAGGGCGCCGGCCAGTTCGCTCACCTCGCGGGCGTTTTCCACGGCCGCGTCCTGGCGCCATCCATAGGCCACCGTCTTCAGAAGCGTGATCAGGGTCGTGGGGGTGGCCGGGATCACGTTCCGGCCGGAGCCTTCCTCGATCAGGGACGGAATCTGCCTTACCGCCGCGCTGAAAAAATTTTCACCGGGCATGAACATCACCACGAACTCCGGCGTCGGGGAAAATCCACTGAAATAGGACTTGCGGGCCAGGCTTCCGATATGACGCTGGACCTGGGCGCCGTGACGTGCCAAGTCCTCTTCGGCCTTTTGGGCCGTCTCGGCTTCCAGGGAGTCGAGATACGCGGTGATAGGCACCTTGGCGTCGATGACGATGGCCCGGTTGCCGGGAAGCCGGACCACCATGTCCGGCCGCATGGCACCGCCCTCCGAAGAACCTACCGGCTGCTCGAAAAAATCGCAGTGGTTCTGCATGCCGGCGATTTCCACAACGCGGCGGAGCGTCATCTCCCCCCATCGCCCCCGCACATGGGGTAGCCGCAGGGCGGATACCAGCTTTCCGGTCTCCTTGTGCAGATCCTGCTGGGTTTTTGCAAGCGAAAGCACCTGCTGGGTCAGCCCGCCGTAAGCATTCTGTCTGGCCTGCTCCATTTCCCGGACCTGGCGGTCGTATTTTTCCAGGCCCTCCACGATGGGTTGCACCATGTCGTCGATGCGTTTGCTCTTGCTTGCCATCTCGCTTTTGGCAGAATCCAGATAGCGGGCGAAGGTGGTCTTGGCAAGATCCAGAAAATACTGGTTGTTCTGATGCAGCGCCCTGGAGGACAGATCCGAAAACGCCTGCTCCGCGCGGCTTCGTATCTCCTCGAACATTTCCGTCCGGGTCTGCATGGCCTGGTCCCGTGCCTCGACCTTTGACTCCAGGCGGGCTTCACGCGTTGCCCCGTCCGAGAGGCGCTGATGCAGATTCCGGATCTCGTCATCTTTTTCAGCAAGACGCATCCGAAGTTTCTCCATGTGCGCCAGATCCGCGCCTGCCGCAGCGTGCCGGGCGGATACATCCAGGTATTTCTCATTTAAAACCCGAAGTTCCTCCCGCGCTTCCTCCAGGCTCCGGACAAAATACCGGCCGTCCTGCTCCAGCCGGTTTTTCTCCGCCCGCTGCGCGGCCAGCCGGCGTCTGCAGACAAGCCAAGCCATAACACAGCCCAGCAGAAATCCCGCAAGGATTCCTGCCGGGGCAAAGAGCACTTCATGCGAAAGCGCAACATAGTCAAAGAACTGATCCGCAAGCCCGTTCATAGCATCAAGCACCTTCCGGTTGGTGGACGGTCCAAAATACCGGGAATAAGGATGTCATTAATCCTTTCGGACATAATCGCCGCTCTTTCCGCCGGATTTTTCAAGCAGCCGCACATCGGATATCACCATGGTGCGATCGTGGGACTTGCACATGTCATACACCGTGAGCGCCGCCACCGATGCCGCCGTCAGGGCCTCCATTTCCACCCCGGTCCGGTCGGACGCACGGGCGGTGGCCCGTATGCGAACCGCCTTCGCCTCCGCATCCATCTCGAAATCGACCGCCAGATGCCGGATATCGACGGGGTGGCACATCGGAATGAGGGCATGGGTCTGCTTGGCCGCCATGATGCCTGCAATCCGGGCCGTCTCGAGCACGTTTCCCTTCCGGACCGTGTTATTGGTCACCTTTTCGAAGGTATCCGCGTTCATGGTTATGCTTGCTCCCGCGGCCGCCATGCGGTCGGTGACGTCCTTGCCGCCCACGTCGACCATTCGGACGCGGCCTTTTTCGTCCATGTGTGTGAATTCGCTCATGGTGTTTTCCCTGTGGTTTCCCTTGATATGGATTTAAAGGATATGGAGATAAACGGAATCAGCCCTCTCCATCCGGGGCGGACGGGCTCCCGCCCGCCCCGGTGAGATCGTGTTCCGTGTTGATATTGAAAAACGAGTTCAGTCCGGGATCGAGTGCGAGGACCTTTTCTTTCGAGACTTTCACGACGCGCTGCTTTCTGAAAACGTTTCGGATCTTGAAACGCTTTGCCTGAAGGTGCCTTTCGACCACCGGCAGGGCAAACCTGGCGTAGGCGGCAAAAAGGGGCTCCATGCCGGAAGGCGTCTCCGGAATGACCGCCGCGGCATCCGCGTCGATGTGAGACAGGACCAGTTCCACCATTTCCCTCCGGATAAAGGGCGTATCACAGGCGGCAACGAATATGTGCGGGTGTTTCGCATAAAAAAGCCCTGTGTGAATTCCGGTCAGCGAACTCCTGATGTCATACACGTCGGATACAACCGTCGCATCGTATTGCAGATACTGCCGGGGGGCATTGGCAACGATCAAGATGTCTTCGAACACAGACTGAAACACATCGACAATGGGATCGATGACATTCCGGCCGTCGAGCTTGAAAAACGCCTTATTCCTTCCCTGAAAACGGGAACTCAGACCGCCGGCCAGGATTACCCCGGAACAGGAGACGCCCGTTTTCACTTTACCGCTGCCTGATGAACGCGGGCATCGCGCCGCGATATGTCCCGCGGGCCTAAAAAATGGCACAATCGATCATGCAAGGCCGGTGCGGAATCGATATCAAACATAAATCTTGATCTCATCGGGGTTCATGGTATATGGTTTTTTTGTTTTAACTGCCGGGCACAAAGAATTCTTCGGTATGGTATGCACCTTTGATCCATGCGGATCCACGAGTAAAAAGTTGCGATCCGACGGCTTTGTAAACGTTCAGGTCAAGATCAAGGCTTGCCGGGTTTCGAAGAACGCAGAGTAATTAGCGCACATAAAATCCCGGAAAAATCGCGCGCAGGCGCAGATATTGGATTTTTTACGAAGCCGTCAAGGTTTCCATGGCAAAAAAACCGATTCGTCCAATACGGGGCGACACGCCAACGGGGGAACACGCCAAATGATACGCGAAACCGTCCTCGAATCGCCCGAAATCGAAAATATTCTATACCACATTGCAAACGAGATCGCAACGGAGCAAAGAGATCCGTCAAGGCTTGCACTGGTGGGAATCCACACCCGGGGTGTATTTCTGGCCGAAAGACTGCGCGCGCTGATCGGACGGATCCGGTCCGTCGACGTTGCCACCGGCAATATCGACATCAACCTGTACAGAGACGACTGGACACGCATTGCACATCACCCCGAAGTACGCGGAAGCGATATCCCCTTTGCCGTCGGCGGGCGGGAGATCATCCTCGTCGACGATGTTCTCTACACGGGACGCACAATCCGGGCTGCCATGGAAGCCATCATGGATTACGGCCGGCCGGACCGGATCGAGCTGTGCGTACTGATCGACCGGGGACACCGGGAGCTGCCCATCCAGGCCAATTACATCGGCAAATCCATCAATACGGCAAAGGACCAGTCCGTCAATGTCATGATGCGCGAACACGACGGCGAGGACCGTGTCGACGTGTTGACACCATAACCGGATTTTCAAACACTATCTGTAATTTATTATGACAAAAAAAGAGCATACAAAACAGGCGCCGCATACAGTTGCGGTAGCCGTGGTAACCGTATCATCGACCCGGAGCACCGGATCCGACAAAAGCGGGGCGTGGATGAAGTCCCTTTGCGAAAAGGAAGGCCATTCGGTCGTCGGCTACCATATCGTAACCGACGATCGCCACACCATCACCCGGACCGTAAGCCGCCTTATCGAAACCGCACACCCCGATATTATCCTGGTAAACGGCGGGACAGGCATCAGCCCGAAGGATGTGACGATCGAGGCAATCCGTCCCCTTTTCACAAAGGAAATGACCGCTTTCGGGACGTTGTTTGCAAAACTCAGCTTTAAAGAGATCGACTCGGCCGCCATCCTGTCCCGCGCCGCTGCGGGAATCGTCGGCAACACTGCGGTTTTCTGCCTCCCGGGAAGTCTCAAAGCCTGCAAACTGGCATGTATAGAGCTGATCGCCCCGGAAATCGAACACATTGCGGCACACCTGCGAAACTGACCTGGTACGGCGCTACAGGCCCAGTAGCCGGCCGGCATGCCGCCGATCGGGACAAAGAGCAATATCGCAAGCAAAGGCAAGCAGCCACTTAAAAATGACGGAACCGGAAAAACTGCATCGGAGAGATTGAACCGGAGAGATTCAACCGGTGCGATTCAACTGGAGAGATACCCTATGTTCGGTATAGGAATGCCGGAATTAATACTGATCCTGGTCGTGGCCCTGATCGTCATCGGCCCGAAAAAACTGCCCGATATGGCAAGGTCCCTGGGAAGGGCGCTCAATGAATTCAAAAGCGCAACCCAGGATTTTAAAGATTCCATCGATACCGAGGTGAAAGACCTCAAAAACCTCGACAAAACCGATGTGGGACGCATCGGAAGAAAGCCCGCGAAAAGCCATTCTGATACCGGGGAAAAGCCTTCCGGCGACGCTGCTTCCAGGGCCGGAGAAACACCGGAAGACGTACCGGATGAGGGAAGCACGGCTTCGATGGGCAAGGCCTCGTCGGGCACGGACGAGAAAACAGCAGACGGGGGCAGCGAATTCAAGACCGGCATTGCCGAGTATGACGCCGAATTGGATGATGAAAAACCGGCACAGCGCCCAACCCCCAACGATGATGCACGGCCCCATGACTGAAGAAGCAGACAAGCTGCCACTTACCGAACACCTGGAAGAGCTGCGAACACGCCTCATACGCTGTGCCATCGCCGTATTCGTCGGTTTCGTGGTGGCGTACATCTTCAAGGAAAGGCTTTTCGACATTCTCGTCGATCCCCTGATCCGCGTTATGCGGCAGGGTGACACCTTGATTTTTACCGGAATTCCCGAGGCGTTTTTCACCTATCTCAAGGTATCCCTTCTGGCCGGACTTTTTCTGGCCGCCCCGGTAATAATCTACCAGTTCTGGATGTTTGTTGCGCCCGGGCTTTACAAAAACGAACGACGGCTCATGATCCCGATCATCGTCGTCTCATCCCTGTTTTTCATCGGCGGCGCCCTGTTCGGCTATTTCGTCGTGTTTCCGGTCGGTTTCAAGTTTTTGCTCGGATTTGCCTCGGAAACCATCCAGCCGTTTCCCTCCATGCGGGAGTATCTGAGTTT
>SLJY01000119.1 GCA_007134875.1 Desulfobacterales bacterium | reverse complement strand
TTCGAATATCACGGCCTTTTTTCTTGAAATATTCCCGGTACCATTCATTGGCAATGATCAAAGACATGATTTCATTGCTGCCGGTCCAGATGGATGCCAGGCGAAGATCCCTGACAATGCGCTCAATGGGAAAAACGGTCGTGTAGCCGATTCCGCCCATAACCTGCATGGCATTGTTGGCCGCTTTCTGGCAGGATTCGGTAACAAATTTTTTCGACTCAGACACCATCCTTCGGATGCGTCGCGAATCCTGACCGGTATCCACTGCACGGGCGGTGGTATAGATAATCGAACGGCTGGCATCAAGGAGCATTGCAGCCTCTGCCACCTGGAAACTGACACCTTCAAAATTGTTGATGGTGGTTCCGAACGCTTTTCTGCGTGTCGTATAGCCCGTCGCGATATCCACTGCAGGCCGCGCGCTTCCGATAGTCATGGCTGCCGTGCCGAGCCGCTCAGGGATCATCATGGTATTGAATACGTCGTAGGCACCGTTGACCCTCCCCACCACATTTTCCTTCGGCACTTTGACATCCTTAAAAACAAGCCGTCCAGCGCCGCCGCCCCGGCACCCCATCAAACCGTAAAGATAGGTGGCTTCCACACCGGGTCCCCGGTCTACAATTAGGCATGTTAACGATTCACGGGGCTTGGCATCAGGGTCCGTCCTGGCATACACCAAAAAATAGTCGGCTCCTTCCGCGCCAACGATGAAGCGTTTTTGACCGTTGATGATAAAATGATCCCCTTTGTCTTCGGCAGTCGTCGTGGTACCGAAAAAATCGGACCCGCCCCTGGGTTCGGTAAGGCATTCAGCCGCAAACATTTCACCTTTTAAAAGCGGCTTGACATACTTTTCCTTCTGCTCATCGGTTCCGTGCAAGACAATGGCGTCGCATACCAATTCAGCACCAACACCGAAAGTGCAGGCAAAAATATAGCCCAGGGTGCCAACTTCCTCCATCACCGCACACGTGGTAACCCAATCCAGATCCCTGCCGCCCCACTGTTTAGGATACCGGCATCCCATGAGATTTCTACGGCCGGCTTCCTGGAGAAACTCTTTTGGAAACCGGATCTTGTCCTGGTCCATATCAATAATCATCTGCCGCGGAACCCACTTGACAAGGTCACGGGCTTCATCCCGGATCCGGATACCTTCTTCATTAAGTAAAAAATCGAACATCGTAGGCCTCCTGTTGGAAATCGTTAATATCGTTGACGTAAACGTTAATTATTGCAAAATAGCGTTACGCTGTCAATAATGAAATCCTGAAAAGATGATTTAGCAAAAACATTCCGGTTATCAGACAGAGATTGCGAAATGGGCGGTTGAAAGGGCATGGCATCGGCCGGCGTGAGGGGAAAGGAACATAGGGTGTCGCTCACGGGCTATCGGACATGACACCGGCGAACGTGAGGGGACAGAATATGCAGAAAACGGTTTAGTTCGGCGGAAGAAGCGGGCCGCCCGGTATGCGTAAAATAATCCGGATCGAGAACGCTTTTGGTTCCTGGACGCTGAAGAACATAGGAATCGGCCCCGGAGACCATCCGGGCGATGCATTGGATATCGGTGTCTGTTACCAGGGGATGAACGCATGTGGTCCGGAATTCGTGACGAACCGGCGCGTTTATAATAATCGAAGCTGAGTGGAAAATGGCGGAGGCGTCAAACGTTGGGCCGGCAAAGGGTTTGTAGCGCGAGAAAGCGGTCTTGACATCCATGGCGATGAAATCGGTCAATCCGTCGTCTACAATTTCTTGAAGAACATCGGGCCGGGAACCGTTGGTATCGAGTTTGACCAAAAAACCCATTTCGCGGATCCGGTGGATAAAATAAGGCAAATCGTGATAGAGCGTAGGCTCGCCGCCGGTAATGACGACCCCGTCCAATAATTTTTTCCGCGTTTCAAGAAAGTCAAACAGATCCTTATCGCCAAAAGATCGTTCGGACGGAGCGGTACCGGAAATGCTTTTGCCGGACTCCGGCCTGAAAAGCTCCGGGTTATGGCAGTAGGGGCAAAAAAAATTGCAGCCCCGGACAAAGACCACGAGGCTGATTTTACCCGGGTAATCGATAAGGCTGCATTTTTGAATTCCGCCAATATTCATCGACAGTAAGGAGAAAACGGCTTTAGACTTCAGGATGCGGCCAAAAAGGTTTTCCGGTTGATAAACTCTCTTTGTTTTCCATTATTCCATTGCTGTACGGGGCGAAGGTATCCTACGACACGAGAATACACTTCGGTCTCCGCCCCGCAGGTCGGGCAGTCCTCGTGAGAGCCGCTGAAATAGCCGTGGCCGGTACATACGCTAAAGGTCGGCGTGATTGTAAAGTATGGAAGCCGGAAATTGGATGTGATCTTCCGGACAAGGTTCCGCGTGGCGGTATGTTCGCCGATCTGCTCCCCTAAAAATATATGGAAAACCGTACCGCCGGTGTACCGGGTCTGTAAGTCGTCCTGCAGTTGCAGCGCTTCAAACAGATCATCCGTATAGTTTACCGGAAGCTGGCTGGAGTTGGTGTAGAAGGGATCGGATCCGGCCCGGTCTTCGGAATCGTTTGCGCAGATAATGGCGGGAAATTCTCTTTTATCAATAAGGGCCAGCCGGTACGCCGTACCCTCGCCGGGAGTGGCTTCCAGGTTGAAGATCTCACCGGTTTCCGCCTGCATTTCCTCGAGAAGATCTCGGAGAAAATCGAGAACCTCGATGGCAAAATCCCGCCCTTCGGGATCACCGACATCCCTTTCCAGGAAATTGAGGCAGGCTTCGTTCATGCCGATGATACCGATAGTGGAAAAATGATTGGTCCAGTAAAAACCGGTTTTTTCCTTGATATCCCGGAGATAGAAACGGGAATAGGGATACAATGACTGCTCGGTAAACCGTTCGAGCACTTTGCGCTTGATCACCAGACTGTCTCTCGCGATCTCGGCCTGTTGGCGAAGCCTGTCGAAAAAGTCTTGTTTGCTCCGGGACAGATATCCGATCCTCGGCAGGTTGATTGTAACCACGCCAATGGAACCGGTAAGCGGATTGGCGCCGAAAAGGCCGCCGCCGCGCTTCCGCAGTTCCCGGTTATCCAGGCGAAGGCGGCAGCACATGGATCTGGCATCGTCCGGTGACATATCGGAGTTAACGAAATTGGAGAAATACGGAATCCCGTATTTTCCGGTCATTTTCCAGATATAGTCGTGATTGGGGTTGTCCCAGTCAAAATCAGCGGCGATGTTGTAGGTTGGGATAGGAAAGGTGAAAACCCGCCCGCGCGCATCGCCTTCCATCATAATTTCCGCAAAAGCGCGGTTGAAGATGTCCATTTCTTCCTGGAAGTCGGCGTACGTGACGTACTGGTACTCTCCTCCGATCAGGACGGGGGTATCCCGGAAAGTGGCCGGAACGTTGAGATCCAGGGTGATATTGGTAAAAGGCGTCTGAAAGCCGACACGCGTGGGAATATTAATATTGAATACAAATTCCTGAAGCGCCTGTTTTACCTCCCGGAAGCCAAGCCCGTCGTAACGGATAAAAGGAGCCAGCAAGGTATCGAAACTGGATACCGCCTGAGCACCGGCGGCCTCCCCCTGGAGCGTATAAAAAAAGTTGACCACCTGCCCCAGTGCTGAGCGAAGGTGCTTCGGCGGCGCCGACTCTACCTTTCCGGAGACCCCCATGAAACCAGACTTCAAGAGATCAACGAGGTCCCAGCCAACACAGTAGACGGATAAAAGACTCAAGTCATGGATGTGAAGGTCGCCGTTTTTATGGGCTCGGCGCACTGCAGGCGGGTAGATCCGGTTGAGCCAGTATTCGGAGGTAATATCCGAGGAGATGTAGTTGTTAAGTCCTTGCAGGGAGTAGCTCATGTTACTGTTTTCCCGGATTTTCCAATCCAGCTTCTGAACATAGTTTTCCACCAGCTCGACGTGGACCCGGGTGGCGATACTCCGGAGCTGTGCATGCTGTTCGCGGTAAATTATATACGCCTTGGCGGTTTTGAAATACGGCGAATCAATGAGTACCCGCTCCACAATGTCCTGGATCTCCTCCACCTCGGGAGGACTGGAAAGCTGCATTTCATGGGCGAGGGACAAAACGCGGAGCGTAAGCTTTTTGGCGGTATTCGCGTCGAACTCTTCCGTCGCTTTGCCGGCCTTGGCGATGGCAGCGGTGATTTTGGCGGAATCAAAACCGACTACCCGGCCGTCTCGCTTTTTGATTTGCGTAAACATGGGGCATTCTCCCTTGCAGATCGGAAATATCCGGTTGATGTTTTAAGAAGTGGATCCAAAATGGCATGGCGCGTTTAATGAATCAAAGCGCCGGCAGCTCGATCGCCAGTGAGCTGATAATTCGGATGATAAATTCAATAGAACCCATATATAGATATTTGTCAAGAAAAAAACGCTATATATTGAGTTTAGCGAGTTCGAAACGGTGTTGCATCCATTCAGCGGAATAAGGATGGACAGATGCTAAGGGGTGATCCATATATAATCCGCTGCAGAAAAACGGATCGTCTCGGATGCGCCCTGGGGAAGGATTGTACGGTAGGAAAGGCCGCCCCGATCCCATGCCCGCCGGGGAATGCCAAAATGATCTGTGATATGACCCCTTCCAGCGAAAACAAGCATTACACGGTCGCCGATAAAACGGTTAATGCTTTCGGCCATGACCTCATCCCATACCACCTGGGCCGCGTAAAAGTCTTCGAACTGGTATTGACCGGTGACATGATTGCCATGCTTTTCATAAACGCCCCGGACATAGTTGCGGTGAGCGTCATCGGACAGATCCATCCGCTCCGGGAGCCGTTGCTTCTGATAAGGCAAAAGATTGTCCACGCCTCCGGCCGCAATACGGGAAGGAATGTGGAATTCGATATTAAGAGCGTACAAGGAAATGCGGTTTTCCCGGATATAATGAAGAATGGGTCGATAAAGGGAGAAGTCATAGCGCCAGTTTGCATACCAGTGGGTTTTGCGCAAAAAAACTTCCTCGCTTATTTCCGAGGCGGACCACCGTTCGAGTATATCCTGGTAAGGTCTTGCAAACATTTCCATCCCCACGCAGATATCCGGAAGACGATCATGGAGTTCGCGAAGAACCCGCAGCTGAATTTCATGGTGATCCATGTCGGTGTGGGCTTCTCCGACATAGACGATGCGGACAGTTTCCAGGTCTTTGGTCATATCGTCGAAAGAAACCGCCTTATTGCGCTTGGTGTCAATAATGGTTCCCGGCGGAAAGGGGGCATCCAATGGGTCCGGCTCGTCAGGTGGCGGATGCGGCGTCAGTGAGGCACAGGAAAATAAAAACAGCAAGAGGATAATGCACCAGAGAAAGCGGCCCGCCGCAAAGCGTTCCGGGCTTTTGGAAGGGTTTGGGTTTATGGCATAAGACTTAAAAAACATCGGATGAAAAAGAGATCCCTATTGATTTTAACCGTGATAGCCTTTAGAAAAGCATATCATGCAGACTGAAAACGGCCCCATGTTCAGAAAGGCACCGGTTCCCTGGTATGATTCCACCGGGATATGCATTGCTGTTGCATTTTTAATGCTTGGAACCTTTCTGTTCGGCATTGCGGGCATCCGGGCGGCCCCCCAATACAATAATCCCGGGCTCCTTTGGGTACCGGTAACGCTTTGTCTTTTTTCGGCGATCGTTTTCATATCCGTTGTTTCGAGGATCATGAAAAGAGCGCTTTCCTGAAAGACCGGCACATGATCGTCAGGATACCGTGCGGCCGTAAACCGCCTTTTCCATTTCGGGTGAACGGCTCGCCGCGGAGAAAATCTTTGGATAAAGATGCCGCAGGTGCTCCAGAAAGTAGTGAAAAATCATGGCCGTAACACCCCATACCACGATATTCTCCCCCTGTTTTTTTTCCCCCGTCGGATAAATCAGCCTCGTAACCCCCGGATGGTTTCCCGCATAAACATTTTCAACATGCGTCCGGATCAGGCCGGCAAGCGGTATTTCCAGCATCATGGATATTTCCCCCGGATCGAATCGCAGCCTGCTTCGGTCTCCGTTCCAAACACCGACAAAGGCTTCGATCTCCGTGGCACGGATTGTCTGGAAAAACCCTAATGAGCCAACGACCTCTACCTGTTCCCGATCGATATTGAGCTCCTCCTTGAGCTCGCGGTATGCTGTAACGAGGCTGTTTTCGTCGCCCTCATCCACGTGACCGCCGGGAAGCGCGACCTGATTGCGCCAGGGATATCCTTCCGTATCCGCTTTCAAAATAGCAAGAACATGGACATGACCGGATTTTTCAAACAGCGGCATCAGTACGCTGGCATGATCCGGCATTCCGGCAAGCGGCGATTGCGGAAGCCTGTCTGTGGTTAGTAGATTTCGAAGTTGCAAAAGGTTCATGAAAAAAATCCGGCGATGCATCGGCTATTGGTCAATGAACTCGGAGAACGACATGGTTTCATAGCTCTCAGTATTAATATATTTCAGGATGTGAATCATGTCACCGGCGGGGACAAAGCCGGGTCTTCCGGCGATCACTTCGGCATCATCCCCGGAAAGAAAAATATTGAGGGGAAACTGATCGACTCCGTAACTTCGGGCGATTTCGCGAAACTTATCAGCATCCACCCGGATGGGAACGTAGTGCTCGTTTAAGTAATCACTGATTTCCTTTTCAGAAAACGTTTCTTCGTCGGCTTTTTTACAGTACGTACACCACTCGGTGAAAAAATACAGAAATCCCTTTTTCCCTTCTTCTTCGATCCGGTCCATACCGGCTTCATAGGAATACCACTTCACCTCCCCCTGTTCTTCGGCTATACCGGTGCAGAAAAAAACGAAAAGGCAGAATATCACCACTATATAAGGAATATAGCATGTTTTGACAATCTTTATTGGCATGAAAACAACTCCCTGATTGTTGATATCGGGGTTAATCAAAGCGTGCTTACGCATCGTCCGGCACGGGCTATAACGCAACGGATGGCCTTTTCAGTCGGCTATTCAAGACTAAAAAATCTGAAGCTGTCCGTCAACAAAAGAACGCCCACGAGAATCAGCAGGACGCCCGCGACAGGGCCGGCATAGCGGAGCGCCTGGCCCGCACCCCTGACGATTTTCAACATGGCCGGTACAAAAAGCGACAGAAGAATAAACGGGATTGCAAGGCCGGCCGAGTAAATGCCAAGCAAAAGGACACCCTGGCCAACCGATTCCTGAGCGCCCGCAATCATCAGAATGGAGCCTAAAAGCGGTCCGATGCAGGGACTCCAGCCGGCTGCAAATGCCATACCCACGATCACGATCCCGGCAAGATGAAGGGGCCGTTTCCGCATGGTTACCCGCCTATCATTTTCAAGGGATTGAAACCGCAAAAGACCGGTCATATGGATCCCAAGCAAAATAATCAAAACGCCGCCGGCGATCCGGATCAGATTTCTGTACTCGGAAATCAGGGTGCCGATATAAGAGGCGGAGGCTCCCATCAGAATAAAAACAATCGAAAACCCGGCCACAAAACAAACGGTGGCCGTCAAAAGGCGGCTCCGCACCGCGGCATCGGGATTATTGGTCATCTCCTCGATACTGTAGCCGCTGATAAACGCAAAATATGCGGGAATCAGCGGAAGCAGACACGGCGATACAAAAGAAAGTAGCCCTGCGCCAAATGCCGCTGAATACGAAACTGTCTGGGTGAGTACCATGAATTTTCCGAAGTTCTGTGAATTGAACGAATTATCCGTGTAATATAATACCGAATGCCGGCCCTGTCATGCTATTGCGGACGAAAACGGCCTTGCAGCAGAATTTCAACAAAACGGCGGCGTCATTGAGCACTGCAAGAAGCGCGCGATCAGCTGGTGGTGCTGAGTTCCGAAGCCCTCTTGGCGGCGGCCTCCACTGCTTCCATGATGGCGCGACGCACCCCCGCATCGTCAAACACCCGGATTGCGGCTTCCGTGGTCCCGCCGGGGGATGTAACCTTTCCGCGCAATATGGCGGGTTTTTCTTTCTGAGCTTCCAATAGCCGCAGGGAGCCCCTGAAAGTGGCAAATGCCAGCTTTTCCGCTTCTTCTTCGGTCAGGCCGAGTTTTTCGCCGGCGGCCGTGATTGCCTCGAGAAAATAGAAGCAATATGCCGGCCCGGATCCTGAAACGGCAGTGACTGCATTCATCCGGGACTCCTCGCAATGGACGGTTTCTCCCATGGCGCTCAAAATCCGGCGCGTGACGGAAAGATCATCCGGGGTGGCGGCCGCATTGGCTGAAAACGCGCTGATGCCTTCACCGACCAGGGCGGGCGTATTGGGCATGACGCGAACGATGGCGATCCGATGCCGTTGATGATCCGGAATCCCCTCGTAAATCCATTTTTCAAAGGAAGTGATGGTCAGCCCGGCGGCCACGGAGATCACGAGTCTCCGAAAAGGTTCCATGAAACCATTGCGGGCGGCAAGATCCGTGACGACGGATGCCATTTGCTGCGGTTTTACGGCAAACACCACAATCGGGCATCGCTGAACAACGAAAAGATTGTCTGCTTCCGTTTCAATGCCGTACATTTCGGCAATGTGGGAGCGCCGCTTCGAGGAAGGATCGGCGGCTCGGATGAGACGCGCAGACAGGGTATTCGTGCGGATCAGGCCGGATATCATGGCCTCGGCCATGTTCCCGGCCCCGATAAATCCAATGGGCGTATGAAGCCCTGAAGCGTTTTTTTTGGTCATGAATGGGTGTCCGTTATTCGTGTGTCCGTGGCGGCCCGGAAAGCTGGTGGCATCGTATTAATCAGTGCCTGAACGGAATACAGGGTTTTTCGCCAGGGTCAAGGACGGCGAAAATTTTAACCGCCGGAAGACCGTGCATATTTTGAGGATTAAAATTTGAGCCGGACGCAGAGATTGGCGAAAAAGACGGTTTTCGTTCAGGCACTAATGATCAATGCGACGGGTGGAATATAACGAAAACACATGCGATGTGTCAATCAATTGGCCAATTAAAAAGGAAACTGCTTGACTAATCGGATACTTTTTCTTTATTTTAACTGTAAGATAATGGGCGGTTCCGCTGTTTGATCACCCCAACACGATGGGCAGACACGAATACAGTTCAATTTCAACGACTATCACAGGGGTTCGCATTGAGTATTCTGCTTTCCAATTTCATAGAGGGTATTGCAACGGTTCTACGAATCGGCCTGACCCTTTACATGTATATCATTATCGCCCATGCCATACTTTCCTGGGTCAATCCGGACCCCTACAACCCCATCGTCCGGCTCATCAACCAGATTACAGAACCGGTGCTTTTCCGTATTCGAAAATATATACCCACAAACCTGGGAGGCATCGATGTTGCACCGTTGATCGCATTGCTGATCATTATATTTCTGCAAAACTTTCTTGTGCGGACACTGTTTCAGATTGCACGGCAAATGGGATAGTTCCTCCCGGAGCGTGCGACTGCCTTCCCGAAAGATCCACAACAACCATTATCCTGTATTCTAAGTTTTTCCGGAGCGATTCATGGCAAAAATCGATGCATTTTTCAAGCTGATGAACGATCAGGGCGCCTCGGACCTTCACCTAGCCGCCGGCCAGCAGCCGGCCCTTCGGGTCCGCGGGGAAATCGAGCGGGTAAAGTACAAGATTCTTTCCAACGACGATCTTCGCGCAATGGTCTATGAAATTACACCGGAGGAAAAAATCAAGGTTTTCGAGGAAACCGGAGACGTCGACTTCGGCTATGAAATTCCGGGCCTTGCCCGGTACCGCGCCAATCTCTTCATGCAGCGAAACGGTGTGGCGGCGGTATTCCGCCAGATACCTTCAAACATCATGAGCGTGGACCAGCTCGGACTTCCGCCGGTGGTGGCCCGGCTGGCCGGCCTGCCCCGGGGGCTCGTAATCGTTACGGGGCCAACGGGAAGCGGAAAATCCACAACGCTTGCCGCCATAATCGACGAAGCAAACCGACTCCGCAAGGATCACATCATAACCATCGAGGACCCCATCGAGTTCGTTCACGAAAGCAAGGGCTGCATCGTCAACCAGCGGGAGGTGGGCGTACATACCCGTTCGTTTGCCGCGTCCCTTCGCGGGGCCCTGCGCGAGGATCCGGACATCATACTGGTGGGTGAAATGCGGGATCTCGAAACCATATCCCTTGCCATCGAAGCGGCATCCACCGGCCACCTGGTATTTGCAACCCTGCATACATCGAGCGCCATGAAGACGGTCGACCGGATCATCGAGGTGTTCCCCGCAGACCAGCAGGCCCAGGTCCGATCGACCCTGTCTGACGGCATCCGCGGCATTCTGGCCCAGGTGCTCTTTAAACGGGTGGATCGGAAGGGCAGATGCCCGGCCATGGAAATTCTCATTGCCACACCGGCGGTACGGAACCTCATCCGGGAAGGGAAAACCCACCAGCTGGCATCTTCCATGCAGACCGGGAAAAAATACGGCATGCAGATACTCGATGATTCCATCATGGAGCTCTACAACAAGGGATGGATCAACGCCGACGATGCATATGCCAAGTCGAACGAAAAATCCCGCTTCAGGCCCCTTTTGAAAACGCCGCCGGACGACTTCACCGAGGCGTAACGAAAAAACCAGCCCGGCGCGGCGCAACAGCCGGGATGACTGGTTTGGACGGGGCCTCCGTCACCCTGCAAACCAATTCAACCATCGGGATGGTATCACTATGAGGAAGCCGGAAGTCGAACACATCATGACCACGATGCTCGATTCCCACCAGAGCGTATCGGATCTCAATATTACCGTGGGGAAGCCCCTTCAGGTCGAGTCATACGGCGA
>SLJY01000081.1 GCA_007134875.1 Desulfobacterales bacterium | reverse complement strand
TTGTTATTGCACTGGCTGCATCGTGATTTCCGGCCGCTATGAACACGCCGATTCCGGTCTCCCGCAGCCGGTTCATCTGGTAGGCGAAATACAGCCCTGTGTTGTAGTCTTTCCAGTCCCCGTCGTAGAGATCCCCGGAGATCATGACAAATGCGACCTTTTCAGCCACGGCCCTGTCCACGATGTTTTCCAGGGCCCTGCGGGTGCTCAGGCGAAACGCCTCCACCGGCGCGCCGTCATAGGCGTCAAGCTTGTGCATGGGGCTGTCTATGTGTATATCGGCGGCATGGATAAAGGAAAACATTGCAAAACCTTTTCGGGGGATTGCGACGCACAGGAAGCGCCGGAAAAAAATCGGCTTTTTACTCATGCAAGCCATTCTGCCCGTAAAGCCGTTATAGCAAATAAAAAAATGTATTTTTACACGAAAAAACCGCCCTTGAAAATGAAATAAAAAAAGCCGCCCGCTTTGAAAGCGGGCGGCCTGGTTACCTGGTGCTGCCAATACCGGCAGCTCATCACCCGATTATCCCAGAATGGCTTTCAGGTCTTCATCCGGGGTGCTGATCGGTTTGATGTCGAATTTGTCAACCAGGACGTTCAAAACATTGGGCGAGACAAATGCCGGCAGGGACGGTCCCAGCCGGATGTCGGTGATTCCCAGGTATAGAAGCGTCAGCAGAATCGCCACAGCCTTTTGCTCGTACCAGGAAAGAACCATGGAAAGCGGCAGGTCGTTTACGCCGCATTCAAAGGCGCCGGCCAGGGCCGAGGCGATCTTGATGGCCGAATACGCGTCATTGCACTGCCCGATATCAAGCAGGCGCGGAATGCCGCCGATATCGCCAAGCTTCTTGTCGAAAAAACGGAACTTGCCGCAGGCCAGCGTCATGACGATGCAGTCTTCCGGAACCTTTTCCACGAACTCGGTGTAGTAGTTGCGGCCCGGCTTGGCGCCGTCGCATCCGGCCACCAGGAAGAAATGCCGGATATCCTTGTTCTTCACGCCCCCGACCACCTTGTCGGCAACGCCCAAAACCGCGTTGTGACCAAATCCCACCATGACCTCCCCCTTGTCGGTGTCGGACTCGAATCCGGGCATGGCAAGGGCCTTGTCGATGGCGGGCGTAAAATCCTTATCCGCGATATGGGTGACGCCCGGCCATCCCACCAGGCCGGTTGTGAAAATATTGTCCTGGTAGGATTGCTGCGGCTTCTGGATGCAGTTGGTGGTCATGACGATGGCGCCGGGGAACGCCGCGAACTCCTTTTTCTGGTTCTGCCAGGCCGTGCCGAAATGTCCAAAGAAATGCGGGTATTTTTTCAGCTCCGGGTATCCGTGGCAGGGAAGCATCTCGCCGTGGGTGTACACGTTGATTCCTTTGCCCTCGGTCTGCTTCAGGATCTGATCCAGGTCCTTGAGATCATGGCCCGACACGAGGATGGCCTTACCCTGCTTTGCGCCCAGGGGAACGGCCGTGGGCGTGGGGTTGCCGTAAGAACCGGTGTTGGCCTCGTCAAGAAGTTCCATGGTTCGCAGGTTGATCTCGCCGCACTTGAGCACCAGTCCCAGCAGATCATCCACCCCCAGGCTCTCATCGAGCGTAGCGGCCAGGCCTTCGTAGACGAAATCAAAAATCTTCTTATCGGTTTTTCCCAGGACGGCGGCATGGTCGGCATATGCGCAGATGCCCTTGATGCCGTAGGTGAGCGTCTCCTTAAGGGAAAAAATATCCTGCTGCACCTTGTCTTTTTCCGCTTCAGGACCGACGCTCTCACCCTGCCTTACAAGCTCGTCAATCGTGGAGGCCGGCGTAAACGTGGCAGGACCGCTGGTAAAGTCGCTCCATCCGCCGGCGGCATCCACTTTCTGTTTGAGCTGTTCGCGAAACGCCACGCACTGGTTGATGAGCGGCAGAAACCGGTCCGGATCGAAATCCACGTTGGTCAGGGTGGAGAACATGGCCTCGCAGGCGAAATGATCGATTTGGGGATCCCGGACGCCCACCTTGTTGCCCTCGTTGGCAACCTGAGCCAGGCCTTTCATTGCATAGACCAGTACATCCTGCAGTTCCGCCACTTCCGGCTGCTTGCCGCAAACGCCGATCTTGTCGCATCCCTCGCCTTTTGCCGTCTGTTCGCACTGAAAGCAAAACATGGTATGCCTCCTTTTTTGCCGTTGCTTTTCGGGTTAACGGAAAAACGTTTTTTCCGATGGTTTGGATCCGTTATACGCGGAAAGGAAGCAGCAGACCTTGACTTAGGTCAACTTATGATTTTTTTTGACGGCTTCGTAAAAGTCCAGTATCTGCGTTACGCGCGATTTCTCAGAATTTCATGTACGCCAAGTACGCTGCATTCTTCGAAATCGCGCAAGCCTTGATCTTGAACTTTTTACAAAGCCGTCAGATCGCGACTTTTTACGAGTGCATCAATTTTGGCTTAACGAATTTTAATTATTCCCTGCAAAGATCATGATCAGAAGGCGCTGCTTTCCCGCGGAAAACGAAACAGGGTGCACCCGGCAGGAACTGTGCGGCGGGGGACTGCGGCAACCAATACTTAACTTGCACTTCCTCCCTGTTTTCACCATCCCGTCCGCCGGATGCGGACCACCTCTCCTTCAAGGATATAAAACCCGTAGTTTCTTGGCCGTCCCCATCCCGTTTCCAGGGTATACCACCATACGGTTACATCCCGCACGAGAACCCGGTGCCTGCGCTGAACCCGGATATCC
>SLJY01000216.1 GCA_007134875.1 Desulfobacterales bacterium | reverse complement strand
GACGGACACGCATTCCCCGATCAGGACCGCAGCCGCGGAGATGGCTTCCTCCCGGGGCGGATCGATGATGCCGAAGAGCCCCAGCAGGGTGAACCCGTCTTCCACGTCTTTTTCATCGAGGTCGTTTTTGTCGCCATCCACCTCTCTGGCGGCGATGGCCAGAAGGCGCTTGCCCATTTTGGCGATCGTTTCCCCCTGCTTGTCCCAGAATTCCCGGTCGAATTCCGCGTCGCCGCCATCCGATTCCTGTTTGCTGCAGCGGTCCAGGACCTTCTCCGGGGCGCCTTTCAGGATGATGATTTTCCGGCCCCCCCCTTGGTCGTTTCTCTCGCTGTGCAGGGTCGCCATGAACTTTTTGTCCGAGCTGAAGGGAATCGAATCCTCGCGGGGAAGCGTTTCATTTTCGGTGTCCGGGTCCAGGCCGGCCTTCATGGCAGCGGTCACGAGGGCGCCTTCCGTTGGGGCGCCCTCCAGGGCCCATTGGCCGTCTTTTTCGTTGACGGCGGCGTCGTTGCATACCAAGCCGAAGCGCAGCATTTTTTCCAGGGTGGGATATTCCCGGATATCGATGGTCTCTTCATCGATGGAGAAATCCCCCTTGGGGGCATATCCGGTGCCGGTTACGTCGATCCGGCGATCCGGCGTCCGGAGGCTTTGAACCGTCATTTCGTTTTTGGTAAGGGTCCCGGTCTTGTCCGAGCAGATGGTTGTAACCGACCCCAGGGTTTCCACGGCCGGCAGCCTTCGGATGATGGCGTTTCGTTTGGCCATCCGTTGTACGCCGATGGCCAGCGTAATGGTCATGATGGCCGGAAGCCCCTCGGGAATGGCGGCGACTGCAAGGCCGACAGCGGCGAAAAACATGTCCGCCGGCGCGTAGCCCCTTGCAATGATGCCGAACAGGAATGTGAGCGCGGCGAATCCCAGGATGACCACGGTGAGATAGTGCCCGAATTTGGTAATCTGCCGGATCAGCGGCGTGGTGATGCTTTCCACTTCGCTCAGCATGGCGCTGATCCGGCCGATTTCGGTGGACGTTCCCGTGCCGACCACAACGCCCCGTCCCTGTCCGTAGGTGGCGAGCGTGCCGGAAAACGCCATGCCGGAGCGATCGCCCATGGCGGTATCTTCGTCCACTTCGTAGATGTTTTTGGATACGGGCACGGATTCTCCGGTGAGGGCCGCTTCCTCCATCTGGAGGTCGTTTGTCCTGAACAACCGCAGGTCGGCCGGCACCTTGTCCCCGGCATTGAGAACAACCACATCCCCGGGGACGATGTCGGCGGCTTCGATCGTGGTCTTCCGGCCGCCGCGCAGAACGGTTGCCTGCGGCGCCAGCATGTTGCGGATTTTTTCCATGGACTGTTCGGCCTTGCCCTCCTGGATAAAGCCGATCACGGCATTGACGATGCACACGCCGAATATGACGACGGAATCCACGTATTCCTGGAGCATGAAGGTGACCAGGGCCGCCACGAGCAGCACGTAGATCAGGACGTTGTGAAACTGCCGCAGAAATCGCCTGACCGGGCCCTGTTTTTTTCCCTTTTCCAGTGCGTTGGGTCCATATGTTTCGAGGCGTTCGGATGCATCCTTTTCGGAAAGGCCTTCCTGCGAGGATCCGAGTTTTTCAAACGCTTCGTCAACCGGCATGGCATGCCAGTTTTTTCTGTCTGTTTCTTTTGTTTTTCCATTCATAAATCGGTTTCGTTTCTCCGTTGGTCTGTGATGGTGTACGGTATTCTAGTTGAATCACAAGAGTAAAATACGATAAACATGCTTTTTAGGGTATGCAACCAATTGAATTTCAAGTTCTTAGCCCTTGAAAGGGTCTCAGTCCGGCGCTGACAGCCAAACGTCCCGTTTGGGTTTCATTTTGTCCGAGCCGGCTGGATGCATATCGAAGAAAGCAAGCAGCCAGATCGCATTGTTACAGAAAGGAGCCGGACGCAGCGGAGCTTCGGGAGCTGGCCGAAAAGGGGGATGCCGAGGTAATACCGTCTTCTTCCAGCCACACAGGATGCGCCTCATTGCTTCCGGCATGGCATGCATGGCATCGGCCGGGCATGTTCTGGGGATAGAGAATCTCCGGATCCGAATGCGCCTTGTGCATCAGGTACATCATGTCCACCGAATTCGGAGTATCCGGATAGACCGCTGCAATGCTCTGGTGGGAGCCCTCGTTGGTCCGGTCTTCGCCCGCCCCCTAGCCGATATGCAGCCGTGGTCCGCCGTAGATCATTTCTTCGGTCAGCTCGAGCGGCTCGAATGCAGAATTGCCATTGTCGTTTTGCTGCCACTTGAGAACCTGCCAGCGAACGAGGGGTATAGCGCCGTATACCGCGTCTTCCACGCCGACCAGTTTGAAGGCGAGGTATTCCCTCTGAATTCGCAGTTCCTCAAGGCGGGCGCTCACGCCGTGATATGCGTCAGGGGTGAGTGTAAATCCGGCATCGTCACCATGGCAAGAGGCGCAATCATAGCCCTGTGCTGTAGGATGGTCCGCATCAAGACGGGTGGAAAAAGAATACCCTCCCTTGCCATGGCAGGTGTTGCAGGATGCTTGCTCGATCTGGTTGGTCGGCCTGGGGGCTCCGATGGAGCCGTCAACTACTGTTGCTCCGTCCCCCGAGCCTGTCAGCTCAAAATCGGCCACTGCGGCAAAGCGCACATAGTCGGAACCCCGGTCGCGTCCGGTTATGGAGATGCGGTAAATACCGGCCCCCCAGGTGCCGTTTTCATTGAT
>SLJY01000219.1 GCA_007134875.1 Desulfobacterales bacterium | reverse complement strand
GGGGATGCCACGAAGGCAACATTGGGAGGGTTTGGTGATAGCTCCCGGCGAAGCGTCGATAAGCAGCGTGGATGTTTGAGCGGAGCCGGAGGCGAAGCGAGTTTCCACGCTGCATCGACGCAAGCCGTGGAGATATCCCAAACCCTCACAGTTGCCGAGGGCATCCCCACCACCCCCCATCCCTATAGGAATTATCCGTATTTATTGCTTGACGGCAGAACAGTCATCCTAATGATAAAGTTGCTTGCCAAAGCCTTGCATAATTTTTCTTTACATCACCCTTATTTGGCGTTATTTATATATGCTTGGACCTGTGTTCATGGTACTGTTTCGCGTTATCACGGATTCAAAACGGAGTGTTTCTTTTTTCAACAACCAGAGACCCTCCGGCCGTTTCCGTTTCGCAAGAAACAACGCAGTGCTGACCATGCACGATTTGCGGCCCGCTTATGCCGGAAACACATTTTCGCCCACTGACTCCGGCTGCTTGGATTCGCCTTTATATATCCTGCATTGCAGGCTTGGTATAAAACATTGTAAACCCCTGGAAAAGAAAGCGCATTGCTTGCCGGTTGGTTTTTGGCATATGAATTTCCGCAAGAATCAGGGGCCATGTCCGGGTGCGCTTTTTTCCCGTAAATTTCAACGTCAACATGGAGTAACCTATGGCAAAGAAGATGCAGACGATCGACGGCAATACCGCAGCGACCCACGTGGCTTACGCATTGAGCGACGTGGCTGCGATCTACCCAATCACCCCTTCCACATCCATGGGGGAAACCGCCGATGAATGGGCGGCTGCGGGAAGGAAAAACATTTTCGGGCAGACCTTGAGCGTTCGCGAAATGCAGTCCGAGGCCGGGGCTGCGGGTTCCGTTCACGGCGCGCTTGCGGCGGGGTCCCTGACGACCACGTTCACAGCGTCCCAGGGCCTGCTGCTCATGATCCCGAACATGTACAAGATATCCGGGGAGCTGCTGCCGGGAGTCTTTCACGTCTCCGCCCGCGCCCTGGCTGCCCACGCCCTCTCCATATTCGGGGATCACAGCGACGTCATGGCCGTGCGACAAACCGGATTCAACCAGATCGCTTCAGGGTCGGTGCAGGAGGTCATGGACCTGGCACTGGTATCCCACTTGGCGGCGATCGAAGGCAGTCTGCCGTTTTTGCACTTTTTCGACGGCTTCCGCACATCGACCGAAATTCAGCGAATCGATGTGATCGACTACGATGATATCGCATCGGTCGTAAACCACGAGGCGATCCGGGATTTCCGGGAGCGGGCCATGAACCCCGAACACCCGAACGTGCGCGGAACCGCCCAGAATCCGGATATCTACTTCCAGAACCGTGAAGCGGCCAACCCCTATTACCTGGCCATACCGGATATCGTAACCGAGGCCATGGAAACCGTCGGCAAACTGACGGGTCGGAAGTACAAGCTCTTCGATTACGTGGGGCATCCGGACGCCGATCGGGTCATTATCGCCATGGGCTCCGCCACCGAAACCATCGAAGAGGTGGTCAACCATCTCAACCGGAAAAACGAGCGCGTGGGACTTCTCAAGGTCCGCCTGTACCGGCCGTTTTCCACCGAGCACTTCCTTGCGGCCCTTCCGAGAAGCGCGGAGCAGCTCACGGTGCTCGATCGGACCAAGGAACCCGGGGCCACCGGCGACCCCCTGTACCTCGATGTATGTACCGCATTCGTGGAATACGGAGAGATTCCCGGCATCACGGCCGGACGTTACGGCCTGGGCTCCAAGGAATTCACCCCCGGCATGGCCAGGGCGGTATTCGACAACATGAAAGGCGTCGCCCCCAAGCATCACTTCACGGTGGGAATCAAGGACGATGTCACGTACAGTTCCCTCAACGTGGAAGAAGAACTCGACACCACGCCCGAAGGGACCATCCAGTGCAAGTTCTGGGGATTCGGCTCCGACGGTACCGTCGGTGCGAACAAAAGCGCCATCAAGATTATCGGGGACCATACGGAGCTCTACCCGCAGGCCTATTTCGCATACGATGCGAAAAAATCGGGCGGCGTCACCGTCTCCCATCTTCGCTTTTCCGATCATCCGATCCAGTCAACCTACCGGGTGCACATGGCCGATTTTATCGCATGCCACAAGGCCAGCTATGTCAACCAGTACGATGTGCTGGAAGGAATCAAGGAAAACGGAACGTTTCTGCTCAACTCCTCCTGGAGCACAAAGGAAATGGAGGCGGTTCTTCCGGCTTCGATGCGGCGTGCCATAGCGGAGAAAAACCTCAAGTTCTACAACATCGATGCCGTCAAGATCGCCGGAGCCGTGGGCCTTGGCGGACGGATCAACATGATCATGCAGACCGCTTTTTTCAAGCTGGCCAACGTGCTTCCCTTTGAAGAAGCGGTGGACTACCTTAAAAAAGACATCCATAAAACCTACGGCGGCAAGGGGGACAAGGTCGTCCAGATGAATCTCGACGCCGTGGACCAGACCTTGGCGAATCTCGAGGAAATCAAGTACCCGGCTTCCTGGAAGGATGCCGGTTTGGAACCGGCGGCGGAAGACCGGGATATACCCGATTTCGTCAAAAACGTCATGGAGCCCATGAACCGCCAGAAGGGCGACCTGCTGCCCGTATCCGCGTTCGAACCCGACGGCATCTTTCCCGTGGGAACATGCCGCTACGAAAAGCGCGGCGTTGCTATCAACGTTCCGGAGTGGATTGCCGAAAACTGCATACAGTGCAACCAGTGCGCGTATGTCTGCCCCCATGCATCCATCCGGCCCGCGCTGGCAACCGATGAAGAGCTTGCCGAAGCCCCCGCATCGTTTGAGACCCTTGACGCGGTCGGCAAGGAGCTCAAGGGATACAAGTTCCGCATACAGGTCTATGCACTCGACTGCCAGGGCTGCGGCAACTGCGCCGATATCTGCCCTGCCAAGAAGCCGGCTTTGGTCATGAAGCCGCTGGAAACCCAGGCAAAGGCCCAGGAAGAACACCGTGAATTTTTCGAAATGCTGCCTGTAAGAAGCGAGCTGGTCCGGAAGGAGACCGTCAAGGGAAGCCAGTTCTGCACGCCGCTGATGGAGTTCTCCGGCGCCTGCGCCGGCTGCGGGGAAACCCCGTACGTCAAGTTGCTGACGCAGCTCTACGGCGACCGGATGGTGATCGCCAATGCTACCGGATGCTCTTCCATCTGGGGCGCTTCCGCACCCTCCGTGCCGTACTGTACGGACGAAAACGGCTACGGCCCGGCATGGGGCAATTCCCTGTTCGAGGACACGGCCGAATTCGCTTACGGCATGATGCTTTCCTACAACCAGAGAAGGCGGAAGCTTGCGGATATGGTCTCCGAAGCCCTTGCTTCGGATATCGGCGATGAGTTGAAGGATGCCATGAAGAACTGGAAGGACAACATGGATGATGCCGAGTTGTCCAGGACCTATGGTCAGAAGATGGAACTCCTTCTGGCTTCGAGGGACCTGAATCCCCTCCTGGAGTCGATCTACGATATGGCCGACCTGTTTGTCAAGAAATCCGTCTGGGCGTTTGGCGGCGACGGCTGGGCCTATGACATCGGCTACGGCGGATTAGACCATGTGATTGCATCGGGTGAGGATATCAACCTGCTCGTGATGGATACCGAGGTTTACTCCAACACCGGCGGCCAGTCCTCCAAGGCGACGCCTACAGGTGCGGTTGCCAAGTTTGCCGCATCCGGCAAAAAAGTCACCAAAAAGGATCTGGGCCGCATTGCCATGACCTACGGGTATGTATATGTTGCCTCCGTTTCCATGGGCGCAAGCAAACAGCAGTTGATGAAGGCATTTCTCGAGGCGGAAAGGTATCCCGGCCCCTCCATTCTTATCTGCTATGCACCGTGTATCAACCAGGGGCTCCGGGCCGGCATGGGCAAGAGCCAGGAAGAGATGAAAAAAGCCGTGGATTCCGGTTACTGGCCCTTGTACCGCTTCAATCCGCTGCTCAAAAAAGAGGGTAAGAACCCCTTTACCCTGGATTCCAAGGCACCGGACGGCACCGTTCAGGATTTTCTTGCCAATGAAAACCGGTTTGCCGTTCTGGAAAAAATCAGCGCAGAGGAATCCAAGAAACTGCGCAGGCAGATCGAGGAAGAAATCAACGAGCGATGGGATGTGCTTCGCCTGATGGCCGACCCCGCGTCGATCTGCGAAGAAGAGGGCGCACAGGAACCGGAAAAGGCCGAAAAGAAGAAGGACGATTCCGGGAAGAAAAAGCAATAAATTGAGTGGATCCGTATTGACGGGTCGTTTTGGATTATAGGAGACGCCAGGGCCGTCCGGAAAGCTGTATTTCCGGACGGCCCTTGGCGCTTTTGGGCCCCGTTTTCGGACCCACAGAAACGCAAAGCGAAAGGATGCAAGGGTAAATGGGATTTGCTAGTGATACGGATGGTGACCCGTTTGAATGCGAGCGCTGCGGCACGTGCTGCAAAAAGGGCGGTCCGGGGCTGCATGACGTGGATATACGGATAATCACGGAAAAAGTTGTCAACCCGGAGAACCTGTATACGATTCGCCGGGGAGAGTTGATCCGGGACAACATCAACGGCGGCCTGGTCTACACGGATACGGAAATCGTCAAGGTGCGCTCAGAAAAAAATTCAAGCACCTGCGTTTATTTCGATGATGCCGGAAATGCCTGCCGGATATATGAAAACCGCCCCGCCCAGTGCCGGGCCATGAAATGCCGGGATATCGAAGATATCACCGACATGCACCTAAAAAACAGGTTGTCCCGTGCGGATTTGTTCGGAAACGTCGGCTGGCTGATGGAAATGATCGATGCGCATGAGGCCCGCTGTTCTTACCGGGATGTTCACGGCCTGATCGAAAGGCGCAAGGAAGGCGATATTTCAGCGGCCCGGGCGCTTTCCGAAATGATTGCCTATGACCAGGCCGTCAGGGATATCGTCCATGAAAAAAAGGCCATGGATGAAGGGGTGCAAGATCTTGCGTTCGGGCTTCCCTTGGCCCGCGTACTGGAATACCGCTTCGGTATCCGGCCGGGAAAGTCCTGGGCCGGCACTTGAAGGCGGGCTGCCGGCGGATGTCCATAAGCGGCATATGAAAATCAGCGGTCTTTTGTGCTTTGAGTGCATGCGCAGTAGAGCTCGGGCCGGCGGTTTGGGAAAAAATAGCGCATGCGGTGCCCCCGGATATCGTCTATCAGGGTTCCGGGAAGATCGGCAAGGAGCATGGTTTCCTCTGCGTCAGCCGCAAGGCGGCTTTCCAGAATATTTCCGTCGGGGGCTATCACCATGGCGACACCCGGGAAAGTAAGTCCGCACCCGTTGTCGCCCGCTGGGTTGACGGCAATGACGAATACGGAATTGTCGTATGCCCTTGCTGGAAGATGGCGCATCCAGGATGCATGTTTTTGAGATGCAGTGCTTCCCGGCGAGGCATGGGGGATGAAAACCGCGTCCGCCCCGCGTGCGGTCATGTGGGTTGAAAGCTCTGGGAAATGGGCATCATAGCACATCTGGATCCCGAAGCAAAACCCGTCCGATTCCACGAGCGCCCCGATCGTATCGGCTGCGGCAAATACATTTTTCTCCGGCGGCCCCAGGTGAATCTTCCGGTAGATGCCGATGATGCCCGATGTGTCGCATGCAATGGTGGTGGCGTAGAGGCCGCCTGCCGTGTTTTTTTCTGCAAGGCCTGCAATGATGCCGATGCCGCGACTGCCTGCCATCCGCACGACCCGTTCCACCTCGGGTCCGTCTATATCAATCGCGGCGTCCGCGATTTCTTCGCGAACATGGTATCCGGTGATGCACAACTCCGGAAAGCAGACCCAGTGGGCGTTATGCCGAGCCCCAGCCGCTGCGAACGATTCCATTGTCCGCAGATTGGCTTCCGTTTGCCCCACCTCGCTCCGGCAGATGACGGCGGCTGTGCGTAGGGTTTTTCTCATACCCTGAACAGTGCCCGGATCTTGTATACATCCGTGGCCGGAAGGTTGAGGATGTCGATTCCACCGGTCTTCTCGGATATCTCTGCCAGGCTTTGGGCGATGATTTCACGGGATGGTGCGATGAACGTAAACCATACATTGAATGTGTTGGCCCGCACATAGTTATGGGTTACACCGGGATACGCGTTGACCACTTCCGTAAAACGTTCCAGTTTTTCCGGGGGAACCCGCCCGGCGCACAGTGTGCTGACGTAGCCAAGCCGTTCCGGTGAAAAATTCCCGCCGATGCGCCGTATGATACCGGCTTCCTTCAGGCGTCGAACCCGGTGGATCACCTCTTTCCCGGAAAGGCCGACCTCCCGGCCGATTTCCGAAAACGGGGCTTCCGTGATAGGGAAGTCGGATTGAATCCGGTTTAATATCCGTTTGTCGGTATCGTCGAGTTGAAGTGTGCTCATTTCTGCCCGCCGCCTGCAATGAAATTAATGTCTACCCGCCTGGAGCGGGGGCCGTCGAATTCACAGAAAAAAATCGCCTGCCAGGTTCCCAGAACCGGTTTTCCGTCCTCGACCCCGAAAAAAATGGATTGGCCCGTGAGCGATGCCTTGACATGTGCGGCTGAATTGCCTTCGGCATGCCGGTAGCCCGCCCGTTGGGGCGCCAGTTGGTCGAGTATCATAAGGATGTCTTTGCGCACGTCGGGGTCCGCACTTTCATTGATGGTTACCGCGGAGGTGGTATGGGGGACGTAGACCATGACGATGCCGCTCCGGAAGCCAGCGGAATGGATTTTTTTCCGGATGTCATCCGTAATGTCGATAAGTTCGGTCTTCTGGTT
The DNA here is from genome assembly GCA_007134875.1 of Desulfobacterales bacterium. Taxonomy (GTDB): domain Bacteria; phylum Desulfobacterota; class Desulfobacteria; order Desulfobacterales; family Desulfosalsimonadaceae; genus B1SED10-16. The sequence goes on along the minus strand of SLJY01000219.1, from coordinate 4,078 downwards.
TGTTTTCACCCGGATGGTTTCTGTTTTCATCGGATCTCCTGAAATCATTCCGTTGCCACGGGCAATGGCAATCTTGCACGGGTGCCTGCTTAGGATTTAGTGCCTGAACGAAAACCGTCTTTTCCGACAATCTCCGCGTCCGGCTCAAATTTCAATCCTCAAAATATGCCGGTATGTCTGCGGTTAAAATTTTCGCCATCCTTTACCTTGAAAAAAACCCCGGTTTTCGCCTGGTTACTATTTATCCGGTTATTCCCGGCAAAAAAGCAAAAAGGCCCTGCGGCAACGGCAGGGCCCTTTTGGTAAAATCAGAATATGCCCGATACTGGCGTAAAAAACGTACTTATACGCATCCGGTGGGTTTCGGAAGACCGGCCATTTTACAAGCACCCTTGCCAGGGCCGGAGGGAAACAACTCATAGATGTGCTTGAGCTTGAAACCGGTCAGCTTGGACAGAACACGCACCATGGGAGCGATACCGTTTTTCTTGTAGTAGTCCTGCAGTACTTCGATGACTTTCCAGTGCTCTTCATTAAGCTCATCAATGCCTTCCTGCTGCTTTACATACTGGACCCAGTCCTTGTTCCAGTTTTCGAAAGAATCGATGAATCCGTCTTCGTCTACATTAAACGTGTTTCCCTGAAATTCCACTGTCGGCATGTACTTATCCTCCTTTTGGTTAATTTTCAACGAGCTGCCTGATACACTTTCTCAGGATAATTTTACGTACTGTAAAATAAACACCCTAATAAATACGGCCATAAATGTCAATATTAAAATAAAGCATATGACCATATCAATATCTATATCAATATTCTTTCGGTGTCTTATTCAGCTGATCCAGTGTAAAAACCGGCCCGTCCTTGCAGACCAGTTCTTTTCCGATGTTGCAGTGTCCGCAAATTCCTACTCCGCATTTCATGCGGTTCTCAAGAGACATAATGATCTGGTCGTGCCCGTAGCCCAGCTTGTCCAGAACCGGCTGGGTGAATTTGATCATGATGGGCGGCCCGCAGACAATGGCATAGGTGTCGGCATCGCCCGGGGGTGCTTCCTGTTCCGTAATGGCCGGAACAAATCCTTTGTGGTATTTCCATTCCGGATCGTCGGTGCCGTCCACCGTAATGTGCATATTGATATCATCTCTTTCGGCCCAGGCCATGAGCTCTTCCTTGTAAAGAAGCATTCCCGGCGAACGGGCGCCGTAAATCACGTGAATATCATTGAATTTGGAACGATTCTCCGGATGGAGCATGTATACGATGGAAGACCGAAGGGTAGTAAAGGCAAAACCGCCGCCGATGATTACGACGTTTTTCCCCTCCAGCAGATCCCACGGATAGGAATTGCCCATGGGGCCCCGGACGCCCATGATGTCGCCTTCTTTCATGGCGTGAAGATGAGATGTGACCTTTCCCGTCTTGAACACGGTAAACTTGACAAACCCTTTTTCCGTGGGCGATGACGCGATGCCGATGGGAATCTCCCCCAGCCCGGCAATGGAAAGCTCGGCAAATTGCCCGGCGCGATAGGCGAATTTCTCTTCGTCGCCGGGTTTTAAAAAGACGAACTTGAATGTTTTTAGACTTTTATCCTCGGTTTCGACCGTAATATCATCGATTCGAACCGGGTATGGCAGATACGGATTTTGCACGGTAACCCCCTTTATGCTATCCCGACGCGACTTCGCATCTACATGTCTCGGGATCATAGCTGTTCATCTTGTTGCAGACCCTGCGGATGTCGATGCTCACCGGACAGAGACGGACGCATCGGCCGCAGCCGGTGCACTGGATGCCCTTTTCGTACTTGTCCACGTAGTACTTCAGCTTGTGCATGAATCGCTGCCGGACCCGGGCAATCTTGGTATCCCTGGGGTTATGGCCCGAGGCATGCAGGGAAAAAAGCGGATACATGCACGAATCCCAGTTTCTCATACGGACGCCGGATTTGCCGTAGGTTTCGTCCTGCACGTCGAAACACCAGCAGGTGGGGCAGGCATAGGTGCAGGTGCCGCAGTTGATGCATGCGAATCCCTCGGGCTCCCAGATGGCCGATTCCGCCTCATAGAGATCGATGAGCGAATGCTTTTCCAGATTGTCCGCTGCAACGGACGACTTGATCTTCGATTCGGCTTCACCGCATTTTTTTTCTATAGCGGCTTCCGCGTCCGATCCGGCCTCGGTGTTCCATCCGGCGGATGCGGCGAGTTTTTCCCCTTTGTCCGTTATGATGCGTGCAAGGTAGCCGTCTCCGTTATCGACCAGCAGAATATCCAGATTTCTATCGGAAAAAGGACCGGAGCCGGCGCTGGTGCAGAAACAAGTGGGGCAGGGGTTGCTGCATGCAAGACCGACCAGGGTGGTGGCCTCGTAGTTTTTCAGCCAGTAAGGGTCCTTGTATTCCTCTGTGTCGAAGTTTCTTCTGCAGACCTCGTATGCATCCGCATCGCAGGGCCGGATGCCGATGACCGCCCGCGGCGTGCGATCCTTTTCCGGTTCCTTTAGAATGGCATACTGATCGTCGTTTTTATCCAGGGAAAATTCGAACATCACCTCGGATTGCGGATACAAAACGGACTTGGCCGAAAGCCGGGTGTTAATATACGCCAAGTCCGGCTTCTGGTCCGGTTCGAGCGTTTTGAACAGGTGGTAGCTTTTTTCTTTTACAGGTCCGATGAGCCGGCAGGCGCTTTCCAGTTTTTCCAAACCGGCATCCAGCTCGGATGGTTTGATCTGTATCACTTTCATGGTATATGCCCTTGTCACTGAATTAGATTCGCGTGCACGCCGGTTACTTGATAAACTGCTCGGGGTCGTCCGGCTTGTAGGTGTCCAGCGGGGGACGCTGCTCGGTGGTCAGGCCGGCCTCCCAGCCGAAATATTCCAGGCAGTCCTTTTCGAGCTTCTTGGTGAGCGCCCGCACGTTGATTCCCATTGGGCAGCTTCGTACGCAGGCGCCGCAGTCCGTGCAGCGGCCAGCGCAGTGATATGCCCGAAGGAAATGAAAGATCCGGATATCCGCAGGGTCGATGCTCTTTCCAACCCATTGGGGCTTGGATTCATCCACGAAGCACGTGGGGCAGTAGCATAGCGGGCATGCGTTTCTGCAGGCATAGCAGCGGATGCAGTCGGAGAGCAGATCGTCAAAGTAGTCCCACTTCTCCTCCGGGTTCATGTTTTCGACCCTGCGTACGGCCCCGTAGCGGTCGATGTCCTCATCGGTTTGTTCCGGTACGGGGTCGGCGATCATCTCGTCGAACAGGACCGGGTTTCTGTGCATGCAGAGCATGCAGTTCTCCTGAAGCATCTCCGCACGGTTGAACGTTTCAGAAAAACCGTCGCCGGAGACGGTTACGGTTTTGCCGGATTCGTCTTCGTCGACTGATTCGATTTCCCCGGCAACGGCGGCGGTTAGCTTATGCCGGTCGGTCATGCCCATGCAGGGAACCCCGATGATATATAACTGATCGCGCCGGATCTTGTTTTCGACGATGTGAACGGCCAAATTCCTGGCGTCGCAGCCCTTGGCGACGATGCCGATGGTTTCCTGGCGGCCGGTTACGTAGTTGGCGAGATTGATGCCGCAGTTTCCGTCCCAGACAAAGCGATCCGCGTCTGCGGAATGGGTTGCGAACGCCGGTTGATTTATCATGGGAACGCTTCCACGGGCAAATCCGATGACCATGTCGACCCTGCCTTCCTGCAAGAGGCGCTTTGAGATCTCCCTGATCTTTTGCGTATACGTTGTCATTTATGCAACCTTCGGTTTGGTTTTCATGTATTTCTTTTCCTTCGACCCCAGGGAAGCCGCTTCCTCGGTGACTTTCTTGGCAACATCGACAAATTTCGTGGATTCGGCGGAGGATATCCAGGAAAAATGCAACCTGCCCGGGTCGATGCCCATGTGTTCCAGCAGGTTTTTCATGAGGGTGAATTTTCTTCTTGCGTAGTAATTACCTTCCAGGTAATGGCATTCACCGGGATGTCAGCCGGAGACCCATACGGCATCCGCTCCCTGGCGCAGGGCCGCCAGCACGAATTTGGGGCTAAGCCGTCCCGTGCAGGGAATCCGGAT
>SLJY01000212.1 GCA_007134875.1 Desulfobacterales bacterium | reverse complement strand
CTGTCATGATGCATCCAACGTTACCGACCTTGATGTCGATATGTCCGCCCAGCATGGCTCCCACAACGTCCGCAGAGCCGGGGAAAACTATATCGGTCAGCTTTATATCCAGTGCACGCTCAAATTTTTTCAAATCGATCCAGTCACCAGTAAATTCACCGGTAATCCCGGCCGTGATATAGCCGGGATTTTCCCTTGCGTACTCAATAAGGTCGTCAATGGTTTCAAACTGACTTTCCTGTCTGACACCGATCATGACCGGGTCGATCACAAGCCCGGCAAGGGCTCCGTCAATGTGATCCTGCGTGGTATAGACGGTGTCACGCATGATGGGTTGAAGGATGATATGCGGGAGGTTGTTCGGTACCACGGTATACCCGTCGGGTTCACGCCCCTGCAGATCGTCCCAGCCGATCTGCCCGCCTGCTCCGGGCATATACTCCAGAACCATTGGATATCCGAATTCCTCCTCCCAGAACTCCTGCAATACCCTTTGCTGAAGGTCTGTTGTTCCCCCGGCCGTGAAGACGACAAGGTTCGTGAATTCCTGGTTGGGGAAATCACTGCTCATTGCTGCGGCGCTGAATGTAAAGACAAAAAACGCGGTTGCTATAAGAATGATCTTTTTCATTTTACGGCTCCTTTCAGGTTGAATTGCTTGGAATCTACAGATTGAATAGTCTGTTCCCGGCTTTTCCATCCCCCCTTTCAGGCTTGTTTTTCTATTTAAAAGAACTCTCCAGCCGGGTTTTATTGCTACCGGCCCGGCTGATGCTTACTCTGCAGGCTCTTCCAGCCCAAGCATGGTTTTTGAATATGGGTGCAAAACGGGTGATCCCCCAGTATGCACGAATAAGACAGCTTCATTTTCGGAAAAAAAGCCTTTCCGGCAAAGGTCTATCAGGCCTGCCATGGCCTTGCCCGTATATACCGGATCCAGCAGGATGCCCTCGGTGCCGGCAAGCATTCTGACAGCTTCCAACATCTTACGGTTCGGAACGGAATATTTCGGGCGCCAGTAATCGCCAAAAGTGACCACGGATTCTCCGGGGATATCCTGGGCTATCCCGAGTCGTTCGGCAAGCTTCACTGCCAGAGAATGGACTATCGGATCCTGCTCTTCAGGGTCCCGGCTCACGTTTATGCCTACGATGGGGATGTTCATGTTGCACCCGATAAACCCGGCGAGCAATCCGGCATGCGTGCCGCTGCTTCCCGAGGCCACCGCGAGGCGATCAAGAGCCAGGCCTTCATCAAACATCTGTTCCTGTATTTCCTGGGCGCAGGCTACGTAACCGAGGGCTCCGATCTCATTGGACCCGCCTCCGGGAATGATATAACCGGTACGCCCTTCGGCTGCCAGCTTTTCAGATACACCCTGCATCGCCTGCATCATGTCTGATCCGCCCGGAACAACCTCGATAGATTCGACGCCCAAAAGATGAAAAATTAGATTATTGCCACTTGATTCCGGGTCATAGCTGCCGGGCACCCGCTCTTCCAGGACCAATCGGCACTTCAGTCCCTCCTTGACTGCCGCCGACAAGGTAAGCCGGCAATGATTGGACTGAACCGCACCGCAGGTAATGAGCGTGTCGGCCTTCTTTTCCAGTGCATCGGCAACCAGGAACTCGAGCTTACGGGTTTTGTTCCCGCCGGCGGTCAGCCCGAGGAGATCATCCCGCTTGATATAAATTTTCGGCCCTCCAACAGCCTTTGAGAACCGGGGTAAAAATTCCAGAGGTGTTTTCCCCGCAGTATACCTGCGACGGGGAAACGGAGACAAATTCATAATGGACTCCTTGTGATCGAAAGGTTAAAGACTAAGAACGGCTTCTATCTCGATATCCGCATTTTTTGGCAATGCTGCAACCTGCAGTGCCAGTCTTGCAGGCGGATTATCCGGAAAATATTCCGCATACACCTGATTGACAGCACCGAAGTTTTTCATGTCCGACAGGTAGACACAGAGCTTTACCGCCTTGTCCAGCCTTGTTCCCGCCGCCTCCGCAATGGCCTGTATGTTTTTCATGCATTGATGCGTATGTTCTTCAATGCCACCGTCAGCAAACTCTCCGGTTGCCGGGTCGATGGGAAGTTGTCCGGAAACAAAAACCAACCCACCGGCGACAACGGCCTGCGAGTAAGGCCCGCTAGCGGAAGGTGCCAGCGTAGTAGCAACTGTTTTTGGCATTTCATTCATCTGTTTTCTTCTCCTGAATTGTTTAATAGACGTAAGTAAATCAAAAAACCTTAGGTAAAAATATTATTTTCGAAATAGACTCGACGCCTTGACAAAACTTTCTAAACGCAATCAAATCGGGTTTATTAGAATAAGCAGTATTCATTGCCCCAGTTTTTCCAAAAGAAATATATATAAAACTTAGCAATTAATATGCCAGATAAGGCGCGACACTCCCTGGTGGCTTTCTTCCGGGGCATCCATGCAACCAGTAGAGGCAGGCATTATAGAGCAAAACGCAGGAATATATAGGAATATTGATGGACTCGTAAACAGCCTCGGGCCGACGGATTTAAAAAAAGTTCAAGATCAAGACCTGCGCGATTTCGTAGAATAAAGAGTGGTTAGCGTACGTGAAAATTTGAGAAATCGCGCGTAACGCAAATATTGGCCTTATAACGAGCCATCAATATTTATAGGCAAGGAAAAATAAAATTAGCGTGGATATAACAAACGGTGAGGAATAAAGGCAGTCTGATTTAAAGACGGCCTGTTCAGGGACTACCCGTCT
>SLJY01000197.1 GCA_007134875.1 Desulfobacterales bacterium | reverse complement strand
CCTTCATTGTGACGTAAGCCATTGACACACTCCTTTTTTGGGTTTTGACCGCCGCTTTCATCATTCCGGCAGGCCGACTTTTTTCAAAGCACCCGGCAGCCGGTCCGAAAGCGTGTGGCATGTTGTTTTCCGTGCGCCTGTTTCAAGACCAATAAATCAAGTAAATATAACAGATAAATCGACCCGCGGCAAGTGATTTATGTCTATGAGGATTTCAACCTTTTTTCAATACGGCAACGCGGTGATGGCCTTCGTAATCCTTCCGGAAAAAGACATCCCCGAACGCCTGATTGCGGGATGCAAGCGCCTCGACCGCCTCTTTCTGGTCGTGGCCGATCTCCAGAAGCAGCGTTCCGGACGGTCTCAGATATTCCGGGGCATCCTTGATCAGAAACGCGATGTCCCGCAGGCCGTCGCGCCCCCCGTCCAGGGCTGCGGCCGGTTCAAAATCACGGACCTCCGGTTCCAGCTCGGTAACACAGGGTGTCGGTATGTAGGGCGGATTGGAAACAATCATGTCGAAGCCCGCGTTTTGGGATACGGCATCGAACCATCTCGAAGCAAAGAAGCGGATACGAGCGGCCACGGCGTTTGCAGCCGCATTGCGGGCCGCCACCCCGAGGGCCGCAGGGGATGAATCGGATGCGAAAAAGACCGGAGACGTCCGGCAACTGGCAAGGCTGATTGCGATAGCACCGGATCCCGTACCCATATCAAAAATCCGCATAAAAGGGGCCTGCGCTTCGTCAATCCGCTCTATGGCGACCTCGACAAGAAACTCGGTTTCCGGCCTTGGTACCAGTACATCGGGTGTCACTTCCAACCCGATCGTCCAGAAATCTTTTCTGCCAAGGATATAGGCGGTCGGCTCCCGTCGAACCCTTCTTTTGACCAGTTCCCGGAAGCGGTTACGCTCGTCTTCCGTCAAAGGCTGCTCGAAGCGGACGTACAAATCGATCCGTTCCACGCCTATGGTTTCGGCCAGAAGGATCTCAGCGGTTAGCCGGGGTGAATCGATATGATTGGCGGAAAAATATTCCGCGGTCCAGGTAAGGACATCAAGAATGGTCCACTGGTGTGCTTTCTGCAACGTCTGCTTCCGCATGTTCAATCGCCCGGGCCTGGTGGAAGGCTGCAAGCTCGTTGACAATTTCATCGAGATCCCCGGTCAGAACCTGTTCGAGCTTGTAGAGGGTCAGCCCGATCCGGTGATCCGTAACCCGTCCCTGGGGAAAGTTGTAGGTCCGGATCCGTTCGCTTCGATCGCCGGTGCCCACCTGGTTTTTCCTGTCCTGGGAAATCTTTTCGTTCTGCTCGCGAATCTGGATATCGTAGAGGCGGGCCCGCAGAACTTTGAGGGCCTTGGCCTTGTTTTTGTGCTGGGACTTTTCGTCCTGGCAGATCACCACCAGCCCGGAGGGCTGGTGTGTCAGCCGGACGGCGGAATCAGTGGTGTTCACCGACTGTCCACCCGGACCGGACGAACGGAAAACATCCACCTTGATATCGTTGGGGTCGAGTTCAACCTCCACCTCCTCGGCTTCCGGCAGAACCGCCACCGTTACCGCGGACGTATGGATCCGCCCCTGGGTTTCCGTGGCGGGAACCCGCTGAACGCGGTGCGTTCCGCTTTCGTACTTCAGGTAACTGTAGGCCCCGTCCCCCTTCACCATGGCAATGACTTCCTTGAAACCACCCGAATCGGTCCAGTTACCGGACATGATCTCAGCCTTCCACCCGCGGCTTTCCGCATACCGGCTGTACATGCGGAAAAGCTCTCCAGCGAAAAGGGATGCCTCCTCCCCGCCCGTTCCCGCACGGATCTCGAGGATGACATTTTTGGCGTCATTGGGGTCTTTCGGGATCAAAAGCGTTTTCAGTTCGCTTTCCAGGTCATCCTTCCGGGACGTGAGCGCTTCGATTTCTCTTCTGGCCAGGTCCTTGATCTCATGATCGCTGTCCGACAATAACTCGCGACTTTCCTCGAGTTCGTTCAAAACCTGCCGGTAATCCCGGTATACGGAAACGATCTTTCCCAAATCCGAGTGCTCCCGGGCATATTTCGTGTACATCTCCCTGTCGGAGACAACGGCGGGATCGCTCAGGAGGCCCTCGAGTTCGATATAGCGTTGTTCAAAACCTTCCAGCCGATCAAGCAGTGCCATAATGTGTCAATTGCCTGTTGTACAGAAAAGAAACCGGCCCCGTGCACCCGGCAATGCGTCCAAAAGGATATTGACCAGGTGCGGCAGCCGGATGGGTGTAAATAGTGGCCGAACGAAAACCGTCTTTTTCGCCAATTTCTGTGTCCGGCTCAAATTTTAAACCTCAAGATACGTCAGGTATTCATGCGGTTAAATTTTCGCCGTCCTTGACCTTGAAGAAAAATCCCGGTTTTCGTTCGGCCACTCAATATAGTCCTGTCCGGATATTCAGCTTTTGCTTTGCTCCTGGTATTTGGCGTATTTCCTCCGGAACCGCTCAATGCGGCCTGCGGAGTCCACCAATTTCTGTTTGCCGGTATAAAACGGATGGCACTTGGAGCAGATTTCCACGCTGATATTGGACTTGGTCGAACCGACGGATATTTCATTGCCACAGGCGCAGCGCAGCGTTGTGTCGGCATAATCGGGATGAATGTCCTTTTTCATTGCTATATACCTTTCCTTTCGGTATTTGACGGTTCCGCTGCCACGGGATGCGACGTCCGGCGGCAGGATCGTTTAAGAGTTCATCGAATCCATGAACTCCTTGT
>SLJY01000044.1 GCA_007134875.1 Desulfobacterales bacterium | reverse complement strand
CGCTGCGGGAGCGGGGCATCGATTTTTTTGCGGGCGTGCCGGATTCCCTGCTCAAGCATTTTTGCGCGTGTATATCGGATCGCTGCAAACGCGGGCACGTGATTGCGGCAAACGAGGGCAATGCCGTATGATCGAGGTGCGGATCCGCACCGGCTCGCGCGACGACCTGGGAAGGCCGAAGAGCACCCCGGAGGAGAACAAGCGGGCGTTTATGGAAAAGGTGTTTGGAATCCAGTGCTGAAAGATGAACCGGGAGGAGCAGGAAGAAAAGGCAGGTTTTTGTGCTTGCCTGCGGGGGCGGGAGGGGGCGGGCTAGTAAAGGAAGCCGAAGAGCCAGAGGGGGATTTTAGAGCCAAAGCCGGTTTCTGTTTCATCGGCTGCGATAAAGGCATTGCCGATGCCTTGTATTTGCCGGGTCCCCTTATTTTTTCCGCCGATTTCAAAGGTGTACGCTTCATTTACCAGAAAATCGCCTTTATCCGAGGTCCGGATCGGTTGGTCGGATCGGGGGAGACACCCGGCATGCGCGTTTAGCAGTTGATTTACGAAAAATGTTTCCCGCAGGGTTCCGGTGTGAATCTGCTCTGTTAATGCATGGGCAAGGTTTGGGTTTTCCAGGTAAATTTTGTCCGGCTTTGAAAGGATTTTGTAGCCGCTTTTGGCGTCTCTGACCAAGTTCAAGAGTCTTGCCTGATACAGGCTTTCAAGGTATTCATAGATTTTGGGCCTGGATATTTCGGTGCTGGCGGACAGTTTCTGTATGTTGACCCGTGAAGGAGCGCTTAGAGCCAGAAAAGCAAGCAGTTTCTTTAGTTTGCCGATTTGGCGCAGATCAATGCGCCGGGCCTGGGGCAGATCCGTTTCCAACACATGGTTGATCACATTGGCTAGTTTTATGGAATAGATGTCCTTTCCTTCCAGAAAAAATGGGTAATACCCGTATATCAGGTAATTCCGGAAATGTTTTAGCGGCCGGATCCTGCTGTTGACTTTTCGCGTTTGTGCGGCATGGTCCAGAAGTACATCGCTGAGGGTGAGAGCGGGGAAGGACTCGCCCAGTTCAAAAAACAGAAACTCCCGAAAGGAAAGCCCGTGGAGGCAGTACATAACCGCACGTCTGCTAAGATCGGCATCCTGGTCCTGCACCTGCACCTGCAAAACGCTTGATCCGGAAAAAATGACCTGCAGGTCCGGGCAGGAATCATACAGCGTTTTGATATGGGTCGCCCAATTCTGATATTTGTGGACTTCGTCCAGGATCAGGACGGAACCGCCATATTCATGGAATTGTCTGCCGAAATCGTGCAGGGACAGGGACTGGAACCGGGGGTGATCGATTGAGACGTAAAGTGCTTTTTCCGCCCCCGGTTGATACCCGGATAAATACTGGAGCATCATTGTGGTTTTGCCTGTGCCCCGCGCGCCCAGAATACCGAGGCATCGGGCGGACCAGTCGATCTCTGCATAAAGATATCTTTTTGTGGCAGGCAGGTTTCGGAGCCTTGCCTCTTGTTCGGCAAACCAGTATTCCACAATCATACCCCCACGAATTTGTTAAGTGTAATTAGCATTATTTTTATGAAAGTGTCAAGTTGGATTTACAAAAAAACGTTTTTTCTGGGTTCGGACCGGCATAAAATTTTGATATAGTTGATTAAATGGTTTATAAAGGTCGTTTTCAGGTTGTAAAATGGCCTTTTTGCATTGAAAAATGGGGTTTTAAGGCGGACGGATGATGAATGAAAGGACGAAAGCGGTGTGGGCGGGTTATAAACCGGTGCGGATCACGGCGGGAAAGGGCGCTGTTGACAGGCTGTTCGATATTATTCCGGAAGATGTCTGTCGGAAAAGGGCGTGAATATCGTCATATACGGCAACCACCTCCTGAGAAGCGCGTATTCGGCCATGGTGGACACGGCAAAGACCATCCTGGCGGATCAATGTTCGGCGGGATGCGACAGCCGCACGCTTTCAATCCGCGAAGTGCTGGAACTGATACCCGGCGGGAAATAGGGGTGTGATGGATCTAAGGCGAGGAAAGCAGGAAATAGAGGCTGAATTTGACGGAATACAGAAAAGTCGATTTGATCTTAAATACCGGTCCCGTTTTTGCAATGTCCGGAGCAGGCAGCCTATGGCTGGTAAGGGATTTATATGGTTCCGTTACCGTTCCAAAAGCTGTGCACGAAGAGCTTATTCAAGGGGGAAAATATGGACTTGGTCTCGCAACATATCTGGATGCAGATTGGATATAAGTGGAGCCACAAGGCCGCATTGATCCCTTATTGATGGCTCAGCTCGATCAAGGCGAGGCCGTACCAAATTGATGTTGATAAAAAAGGAAAATATCGTCAGTATGACTTTCGATCATGCGAAAAGCAATGGTGACGGCTTCGTAAAAAGTCCAATATCTGCGTTACGCGCAATTTCTCAGAATTTGCGGCTTACGCCTTGTAAACACACACGTACGCCAAGTACGCTGCATTCTTCGAAATTGCGCAAGCCTTGATCTTGAACTTTTTACAAAGCCGTCAGATCGAGACTTTTTACGAGTGCATCAATGGCGGTAAAAGGAAACACGAAAATTGGCGGATCATTTAAAACATACATTGAAGGAAATATTCAGGCGGCGCTCCGTCATTTTTGGGCCAGGGGTCCTTTTTGCCTATGTTTTTGGTTCAACAGGCACGGCAGGCCAAAATGAACATAGCGACCTGGATATTGCCGTTTACCTGGACATGGATGCCCATGCTTTTGAGCTGGAACATAAGCT
>SLJY01000058.1 GCA_007134875.1 Desulfobacterales bacterium | reverse complement strand
TCGATGATGATGTTGATGGCAAAGGTTCTGTCGACCGGCTTATCTTCCTTTTCTTCGGGTTTTTTCTCCCTGTCCGGATCGGAAAATGCCCGGGCGATGTTGAGGCTGCCGTCCGCGTCCCGGGCAAGCAGCACGCGCGGCGCATCAAGGCGGGCGCCGATTACGAGGCTTCCGCGAAGCAGATCAAGCATTCCGACTTCGGCACGCAGATAGTCCGCCCGAATGATCGGCTCGCCCCGGGGATCCGCTTCATTGCCGGCAGGTCCGTCCCCGGGTCCGAATACCCTGGCGCCATAGAGCCCCACCGAGCCGCCCAGGATCGAAATCTCGGCCCCCTCCCAGTCCACGTGGCCGGGAATGGCTTGATTGACGCGGGCTTTGATCATGTTCTGGGCATGGTCGGTTTTGAGGTAAAAATGTCCCGCTGCCAGCACGGCGAGAATCAACACCAGCAGGCCGGCCATAAGCGCGGCAAATCGTTTGACGGTTTTTCGGATCATTTCGGTATCGCAGTTTTTATCATGCAGCGGCGGGCTTATTTTTGCTCCGGTCTCATAGCATAAGTATAGACATTGTCACGGGGGTTATAAAGGGGAAAAGCAGTCCGGGCAAGGATTTTTCGCTTTTTCGGGCAGGCAGCCAATTACATCATCGACATCGGGTCGACATCGATGGCCGTTGATACGTCGCGGCTTCCGAAATGGGCGTGGTTCTCAAAGAAGACCCGGCGGATGAAGTGCTGAAGATCGGCGGAGGACGGCGCTTTCATAAGGATCTGCCAGCGGTAGCGCCCGGCAACCTTTGAAAGGGGGGCCTCTATGGGGCCCATTACCTCCACGGACCCGCATTTGGAGTCCCCGGAGACAAGGATCTGTCGACAGATCCGGCCGGTGGTTTCCGCGTGGGTGCGGGTTTTGTCCTTGTCCTTTCCGGAGATCTTGATCTGGAGCATCCTGGAGAAAGGGGGGTAGCCTATGGCCTTTCGGAAGCGGACCTCCTGGTTGTAAAATTCCATGAAATCCTGGTTCCGGGCGGAGACAATGGCAAAGTGCCCGGGATTGTATGTCTGCAGGATCACTCTGCCCGGAGACGCGCCCCGGCCGGCGCGTCCGGCAACCTGCGCCAGCACCTGGAATGTGGTCTCCCCGGCCCGGAAATCGGGAAAGGAAAGCGAGAGGTCGGCGCAGATGATTCCCACGAGGGTGATGCCGGGAAAATCGTGCCCCTTGGCCACCATCTGGGTTCCCACCAGGATGTCGATCTCGCGGTTTTTAAGTCCCTTGAGAATTTTTACGAGGGCGCCTTTGCGTGCCGTGGTGTCCCGGTCCATCCGGGCGATGCGTGCGCCTGGAAAAAGCGGCCGGAGGGCGGTTTCGATTTTTTCGGTCCCCATGCCCAGGGCCTTGATGGCCTCCGATCCGCAGTGGCTGCACCGGGATGTTGCAGCGCGGAAGTAGCCGCACATGTGACATTTGTATATGTTGGATTTCTTGTGAAGGGTGAGCGTGATGTCGCAGTGCCTGCATTTCTGAGGCTCTCCGCACCGTGCGCATACCGGGTGGCTGGCAAACCCCCGGCGGTTCAAAAACAAAAGCACCTGCTCGGAGCGCGCAAGGGTTTTCTGGATGGCTTCCTTCAGCTCGGCCGTGATGAAGCGCGCCGTTCCCCGCTGGTCCTTTTGCTTCCGGAGGTCCACGACGGCCACCTCCGGCAGGGTCCTGGAATGAATGCGGCGGGTGAGGTTGATTTCCCTGAACTTCCGGGATGCAACGTTGGCAATGGACTGAACCGACGGGGTGGCCGACCCGAGAAGGGCGACCGCGCGGGCCTGCCGGGCGCGGACGACCGCAAGGTCCCGGGCGTTGTAGTGAAGGCGGTTTTCCTGCTTGTAGGAAAAATCGTGCTCCTCGTCCACGATGATCAGGCCGGGGTCCGCAAGGGGTGCGAAAATGGCCGACCGTGCGCCGATGGCCACCCGGCACTCACCTTTTGCAACCCGCATCCACTGGTCGAGCTTCTCTCCGGCGGAAAGCCCGCTGTGCAGTACGGCCACGTCCTGGCCGAACCGCGCCCGGAATCGCCTTTCCACCTCCGTGATCAGCGCGATTTCGGGTACCAGGACGATCACGCCGCGCCCTTCGTCGAGGGTGCGCGCGGCAAGGTGCATGTAAACTTCGGTCTTGCCGCTGCCGGTTACGCCTGCAAGGAGAAAGGCGGAAAAACCGCTTTTCATGGCGTGCGTGACCTCGCGGACCACCCGGCGCTGCTCCGGCGTGAGTTCCGGCGGCGTATCCGGCTCCACGGCCTCTCCGAAAGGATCACGGTAGACCGGCTTTTCAAGGATTTCGACCATGTTTTTCCGGGAAAGGTCCCTGAGATGGTCGCTTGCGCGGGGAACTTCGGCTTTCAGCCGGTCCACGGCCATTTCTCCGTGTTCCGCAAGCAATGACAGAATGCTGCATTTCGGCCCGGAAAGACCCATCCCGTCGATTGGCCGGTCTGATTGCACTGCCGGTTTCGCATACCGGCGCTTCCGGGTGCGCGCGCGGGGGCCAAAGACCTGCCTGCTTTTTTGAATCCATTTCTTTTTCTCCATTTTCAGCAGGAGTCCGGCCGGTATGTCGCATCCGGTTTTCCGGGCGATCTGTGCAGACCGGAGCGGTTTGTCCCGGAGCGCGCAAAGCACCTGTTCCTGCAGCGGGTCATCGCATTCGCCCGCCGCCGGGGTCGATTCGCGGACCAGTTCGTACACGGCGCTTTCCAGGGGATTGATGCCGCCCGGGAGCGCCTCGCAGATCACATCGCCCACGGGATGGACATAGTAAGCCGCCACCCATCTGAAAAAAGGCACCATCGACTCGGGGAAAACAGGTGTTTCGTCCAGGACGTCATCGATGGGTTTCAGCCGGTCGCAATCCACCTCCCGCGTGTCGCGTCCAAGAACGTATCCCGTGATGCGCCGCTTGCCAAACGGCACCATGACGCGTTTGCCGGGGCAAACCAATGCGGACAGTCCTTCCGGCACGCCATAGGTATAGGTGCCGTGAACCGGGAAGGAGACAGCGACTTCGATTTTCTCCATGTTCGCCTTTTTTTTATGCGGGATGGTCGGGCGGACCGGCGGCAGGCGCCGGAGGGTAACGAATAATGCCATGTTGGACCAAAATCCCCAAAAAGTCAAAATCCAAAAGTCGTTGCTTCGGGCTATGGGATACGCTGATGAAGGAAGCGCATCAAATCCTGAATGAATGCTCCGGCGTTCCGCATGCAAAGCTTACCGGAAAAAAACCAATCCCTGTGTTCGTTATAATCCCTGCCCTGGAAACAGACAAATGTGTCGCCGTTTCCCCCCAAAAACCCATCGGATCATTTCAGAGGGTCGGAGGATTACCCTCGCGCAACTGTGATGGGCCGTTGCCAGCTTCTACGGCTCGATAAGCCGCCCCCTGAAAACTCGCTCCGCTCAGACATTCAGGGGGCCTGGCTTATCTTCGCCTCGAGCTGGCACGCCCCCTCACAATTGTTGCGCGAGGGTAATCCCCCGACCCTCAGAAATGCGTCAATTTGTAGCCTTTGGGCTGTAACATTTTGGAATAGTGTCCGTAATAATATGGTTGTGTGATGCGCTTCCTGCGTCAGCACATCCTATGGATTGCCGCAAGTCCAACAGTTTGGTGTTTCAGGGCTGAAATACCGCCCGATATACCATAAAATCAATAGATCCCCGGGATGCGATGTATAAAATGATTAATTCCTATGGGGTTAGGGGCGGGGGGGATGCCACGAGGCAACATTGGGAGGAGTTTGGTGATATCTCTTGGCGAAGTGAAGCAGGTTATCCCGGATTGTTTGAGCGGAGCCGGAGGCGAAGTGAGTTCGCGGAGGGGACGCGGAACGGGATATCGAGATATCCAAAATCCTGACAGATGCCGGGGCGTCCCCCATCACCCCCACCCTTTCGGAATCGGCTTTCTAACATAAAATGGCGTAGTTTAAGACCGTAAAGCGGACGAGGTTGTGCCGGTGGTATCCTCAGATGACTTCCAAGACGGCAACCGGCTGAATGTGGCCTTTGATGAAACACGTGCCTTTTTCTTTCAGCTCGTAGGAATGCGTCAATAAATCATATGTTTTTCTGCAAATGAGAATGTCGCATCCCATATCCCTGGTCAGATCCTGTATACGGGACGCCTTGTTCACGGTCTCCCCGATCAGGGCGTAGGAGGGGTGGTTTTTACTGCCCGTGTTGCCGCCCAGAACCGAACCGGAGCAAATTCCGATGCCATGCGTAAATTCCTGTTTCCCGGAGTTTCTCCGTTTCCGGTTAAGCACCTCCAGCTGCCGCCGCATGTCGAGTGCCGCACGGACGGCCCGATCCGCGTGATCGTCGGTTTCGATTGGCACGCCGAAGACCGCCTCGATTTCATCGCCCACATATTGCAGGATCAATCCCCCATGGTTTCGGATTGTTTCTTCCATGGCGGTAAAGTATTCCCGCATGCTAAGGATGACTTCTTCCGGGGAATGGTTTTCCACGAAACGGGAAAAATCCCGAAGGTCGGAAAAAAGTACGGTTGCGACGGTTCTTTCGCCATCCAGGGGAATTTCTCCGGAAATGATTTTGTCACGGATCTGCGGGGTGATGTATTTGCCGAACAGTTCCCGCACCCGCTCCCTTTCCGCCAGGCCCCGGATCATCCGGTTGCCGGCCTCGGCCAGCTCGCCGATTTCGTCGTTGGAGACCACCCTGACCTGCTGGGTAAAATCTCCTTTTTCTACTTTATTAACTATGTTAAGCATGGATTCGAGCGGCCTGACGATGGAGTCGCCGACCAGGGTATTGAGCCGAAAGCCGATTATAACGAAGATTAAACAGACAACCAGTGTGAAATGGAAAATGTCGATGACCGGTTGATCGGGAACCTGCGGATTGGAAATCACGTCCCGGGTGACAAAAAACAGTGTTGCCACCAGGATAATCATCGGAGTGAGCGTACCGGCCAGGTAGAAGATCCGGATGCGCCGGAGCACGCTGACCCGGATGGCCCCGGTAATCCTGGAGAGTCCTCCCTCCGGAAAAACCATCGGTATCAGCACCCTGCGGCAGTAGCCTTCCACGATGAAAAAGCAAAGACAGGAGGTAATCAGGCCGATCATCACGGTCCGGAAAAAAAATAGCCTTGCACTTGGGAAATTGAGCGGCAGCAGGTCAAAGCCCCAGGAGGCGGCAACGATCAGGATCGGGGCCGCGAAATAGACAGCCGCATTGATCATGGCCAGAATCAATGGCAGGTTCAGGGTTCGGCGGCGGATCATTTCATCGCTGTAACGATCACATGAAACACCTGTTTTTTTTGCCTGCAGAAAGGAGCAGATCGGGCACTGGAACCAGTACTGAAAAAAAGCGACAATGCCCAGCAGAAACGGAAACAGCATCAGCAGAAACTGCCAGTCTCCTTCAGAGATAAGATGAACTTCCCGGAAGTTGAAAAACGAAAAGGGCGTAAAGACGATCAGGAGCAGGATGATCACCATGCCCAGTAGATTTGCTGAGATGTTTCTGGCGTACAGGTTAAGATAAATTTTCCAGGGAGAAAACGGTTCGCCAGGGTCATTGCGGGTCATTCCGGGATTACCCTTTCATGTTGTTGAGTCCTTCGATGGAGAAGCCTTTTTCCCGGCTTGCGGACTCCACGACAGCCACCGCCTCCCGGTTTACGGCAATTCCTTCTTCGCTGATGTCTGCCCGGAACCCGAGGTAAAAGGGACCGAGATCAATGGGCTCGCCCCGGTACTGCTCGTGGATCTCCAGGTGGGGGTGGGCATACAGCCAGCGGAGCTGGGCGGTGGTCATTGCGTTTTCCGGCATGTTTTCGAAAAACCGCCGTGCTTCACGAATATCGTCTTCGGTAAGGTTCTCCCAGCCGAAGATGATGTTGCCGTTTGCGTGCAGGCCGTATTCCGCGCATATTTCCAGGGTTTCCAGGATATCGGCGGCCGTGATCCCCTTGTTCATCCATCCCAGCATTCGGTCGGATGGAAATTCGATGCCGATGCCCAGGGTAATCTGTGGGAAATCCGAACCCCGTTTTTCCAGCACCTCCCGCAGCGCACGGTTTTCGGCCCTGGAGCAGCGCATGAACGTGCGGTATTCCAAATCGGGGCGGTTGGGCAGGGTGGAAAAGACGTCCCGGATATAAGCCGGGGTGATGGAGCCCGTGTTGAGCCGGACGATTTTTTTGCCGGGGTGATCCAGCCGGCTGAACCCGTAGTCGAAGTGCTCCCGCTTGCGGAAGAAATCCTTGGGCGCCTCCTTGATGTTGCAGTAAATGCACTTTCCCCAGTAACAGCCGTTGTCAAGGGTATAGGAGAGATACACCGGGTCGCGGGAGCTGACCCGGTCTTCAGGGATGTCAAGTTTCCAGGCTCCGGAAAAATCGGGCACCCCGAAAAAATCCTCCACGCTGCGGCCCGTGATTTCCAGGTTTTCCGGTAACCGGGCGCCTTCCCGGATCTTGAAGTAAAGCGGTTCCCAGGGCTCACCGGGCGCGCTTCTCTGGGCGGCCACCGGACCGCCCGCCACGAAACGGATTTCCGGGTATTGCCGCGCCCACACGCATGCCTGGTAGAGGTGGTTGATGTAGGATGCGCTGATATATACCGTCCCCCGGCTAATGGGAAGCGCTTTTCCCTGATAGGTTTCTTCGGAATACCACCTGGCGCTGTCGGGTTCGTGCTCCACCCAGTGAAAGTCTCCCCGGCTGCGGCACAGGTCGAAGGTGTCCGAAAAACCGTTGACAAGATCCCAGTATCCGCGCCGGGACCGGCTCATAAACTGAATAAACAATACATCATTCTGCATAGGTGTTTTCTTTCAAACCAAAATTGATGGACTCGTAAAAAGTCGTATCCTGAAGGCTTTGTAATAAGTTCAAGGCCAAGGCTTGCCGGGTTTCGAAGAATGCAGCGTACCTGGCGTACGTGTATGTCTACAAGGCGTACGCCGCAAATTCTGAGAAATCGCGCGCAGGTGCAGATATTGGACTTATTACGAAGCCGTCAATGTTATTCCGCAAGTTTTTGCCGGATCGTATCCGCAAGATCCATCCTGCCGCGTTCTTCCAGAAGCGGCAGCAGTTCTTCGTAAAACGACTCCCGGTGCCGGATGGTGATCCGGAAGCCGGAAAACATCTCCGGTGTAACATCGTCTTCCACGAAGGCCCGGGTCCTGTGAAGTCCGCCGATGGCGAGCAGTCCGGTCATGGTCCGGACGCATTTTTCGCAGATTCCGCAGTTCAGGCGGTCTTTCACATTGGCCAGGCACACCCGCAGGTTCTGAAGGGCGGGCTGCCAGTCCGCCGTGATTCTCAGCTTGTCGATCCGCCGGAGATGCGCGTCCTTGTGTTCGACAAGCATGTCCAGTCCGGAATACCAGGGGTCCAGCATGGGATGGGACCCGCATGGTACCAGGTTGTCCATGTCGTAGGACGAGGCGATGATAAATCGGTCGATCCGGCCGGAAAACGAATGCCCCGCGGCAGCCAGCACGGCGCCGAAAAAATAGTTGAGCCAGAGATCCCGTTCATCGCAGAGATGCCGGATATTGGTATAAACCGGCACCGGGATCGTGCCCGCGGAACCGGTCACGGTCTTCATGGCGGAAAACCCCCTTTCGAATACGGGGTATTTCATTCCCCGGGCCACGACCCCCCCGATGTCGAATCCATGGATGAAAAAACACTCCCGGATCCTTCCCGGGTGATTTGCCGGGTAGCGGAGCATGTTGCTCCGGAGTGTTGCAATGGAGTCGATCCCGCCGGAATAGACCATGCCGGTTCGGGGGGGCCGTCCCGATGGCTGGTTCGGGGCCGCTCCGGCGCAAAGCCCTTCCGGTTCGATGGAAAGGGGCTGCATGGCGCCTGCCGACCAGTGTCGCATGAGCGCCATGACCGAGGCCAGGTTTTCCACCAGCACGGGGCAGGCGTTTCCTTCCACCGAAACGCGCTTTTCGCCGAAATGCATCGCCGGAATCAGGCACCCGGTCAGAAAGGCCCCGGGACGGGCTGCAAAGCCTTCCTCCTGGTCCCGGGTGGTTTCAATGAAGACCTCCGCTGCGGGTCGGGAGGCGTTTTCCCACGTCACCGTGGCGCGGGCCCTCACCCTGTCCGCTGTCTGAATTGTGTCGATATCGTGTATCCGCATCCCGGAAGTCATTTTCCTGATAGTTTGTTTGAGGCCATGGCGTAGTCGATGATCATGGCGGCGATATCCAGCCCCGTTGCTTTTTCGAGTCCCCTGAATCCCGGGGCGGAATTGGCTTCAATGACAAAGCGCCCTTTTCCGGGGGAATCGATGATGTCCACGCCCGCAATATCAAGTCCCAGACCCCGGGCGCATTGCACGGCCATGCGGCTGACGCTTTCATCCGGGAAAACGGCCCTGCTTTTACCGGTAATTGCGTAATTGGACCGGAAATCGTCATCCGGAACGCTCATTTCCATTGCGGCCGTGACCGTGCCATCGATGACCAGCACCCGGAAGTCCCTGCGCCCGGCAGGCGCAATAAATCGCTGGATAAGCAGGCCATCGCCCGGAAGCAGGTGGCGTTCGATAATATCTTCGGCTTCCGCCGGGGTTTCGGCCAGAAATACCCCCCGGCCCTTGCGCCCGCTTGTTTTTTTGCAGACCACGGGGTACCCCCCTATCGTTTCGATGCCCCGGAAGCAGGCTTCTTCCGTGTTCACGAAAACCGTGTCGGGAACCGGGAGGCCGTTTTTCGCAAGCAGTCCCAGGGACGTGAACTTGTTTTTTGCCGCCAGCACGGATTTCCGGCTGTTGATCAGGACCACGCCCATGGATTCCAGGTGGGCCAGTACCACGAGGCTCGATTCCGTAATCTGGGCTCCCTGGCGGGTCAATGCGACCGTCGGAATCCGGGCGGACTCCTGCCATGCGCTTCCCGCACGACCGTTAAGTATCGAAGGCGCAAGCCGGCCCGGATCGATAAGTCCCACCGAAAGCCCTTTGGATACGCCGGCTTCCAGCAGCCGGCGGTTGGGGTGGTAATCCGGTGCTTTTACCGTGAGTATGCCGATATCCATAAAGGGTCATCCTTCGGCCCGGATCAATGCCTCCGGGATCCAGATGCCAAGCTTTTTTCCGGTTTTGGCGCTTTCGTAAACGGCCATCTTTTTCGTGTTGTTGTTCATGGCGATTTTCTGTCCGCCGATGTTCTCCTCGCCGATTACCGAGTACAGTTTCCGGTCCCCGACCCGGGTCGTGAGCCCGGCCAGCAGCCTGGATCCGATTCCCATTCCCCGGTATTCCGGCTTTACGGATGTGTACCCGCGCTCCAGGTAGTTGGCCAGATCGATACCGGCCTGCTGCCGGACCGCTTCGATGAATTCCGGCCGCGGATGCTTCAGGCTGGAGCATCCGACAATTTCATTTTTGTCCGTTACATATCCAATCAAAAAGGCCCGCTCCAGGTTGTACCGAACGAATTCCGGCGAAACCGATCCGCCCGCTTCCACCAGATCGACGATGATGTCCAGGTGGCCGGTGGGCAGCTGGTCCGGGGAGGCGAAAAAATACTGCAGCGAATCTTCCCGGGTTTCCCTGTTTACTGCTTTGTCTCCCTTGGCCATTTTTTAAAGCTCGCTCCTGTGTTTGGGATCCATGGCGGTGATGTCCTGCCGGCAGGCCAGTCTGCGATATTTTTCGCGGGAAGTCTTCCGGCTTCGGCATCTACTCGGTTCTCCCGGATCCGGTTTTTCCGGATTCCGGATCCGGTGGGCGTCTTGGTATATAATGTTTAATATTACGGTTTTTTCACTCATTTTCCAATAGTAAAACAAAAGCAGGATGGCGGAACCGTTTTCATCAGGAGGTACGGTCTTCAGGGGGGGGATGGATGCGCCCGGTTGGGTGGCCATAAAATCCTCCGGGAATATAAAATCCGGTTTTGATGGTTTATTGTTCCGGCAGTCTTTACGGAGAAAAAAATGGACGACGATTTGCCTTTTCTGGTAGATATTGAACGGTCGGCTTGTGTTTCGATATTTAGCGGCTGAAAGAAAATCGTTTTTTCCTGTAAGATCCCATTGTCAAGGAACATAAGATACTTTGGGGATGTGCTGAGGACGTGCCGCCTAAAAATCCTGGTTTTCGTTCGGCCGCTGTTACCGGGATCTATACTCAGCTTAGGCGGGAAAAGATCGGTCCGGGCTGCCGGAATGGCCGTAAACAGTCATATTCCTCAAGATTTCGAAATATTGGGTGGCTATCCGTTGACAAGCTCGCCGGCATAAGGAGGATTATTATGATCCGCTACCACATTGGAAAGACCGGTGTTTTGCGTCTTGCGGCAGGCGTGCTTGCGGTCTTGTTGCTATCTTCATCCCCCGGCAAAGCGCAGGACGAGGCGAAGGAGCGAATCGTTAATTCGATCGGTATGGAATTCGTCCGCATCGAGGCTGGTACCTTTATGATGGGGAGCCCGGAAGACGAGCCCTATCGCAGTGACAGCGAGGTCCTGCATGAGGCCGTTGTGGAGAAGCCCTTTTACATGCAGACCACGCCGGTGACTCTCTCCCAGTGGCGGGATGTCATGGGCAAGCGCTGGCTTTTCAGGCGGCGGGGCGATCCGGATGCGCCGATCGTCCGGGTGTCCTGGCACGATGCCGTATCCTTCGTAAGGGAACTGAGCAGCAGGGAAGCGGGGACCTACCGGCTTCCCGCCGAAACCGACTGGGAGTACGCGGCGCGTGCCGGAACGCAAACCCCGTATCCGTGGGGAAAAGAGATCGACTGCTCCCGTGCCCTGTATGCGAACAATCCCATGCGGGTTGACGACTGCGTGGCGTATGTCGAATCCGTCGGTCTTGAGCCCGGCGAGCCCGCCCCGGTGGGCAGCTATGATCCGAATCCCTGGGGCCTTTACGACATGCACGGCAACGTGTGGGAATGGA
>SLJY01000090.1 GCA_007134875.1 Desulfobacterales bacterium | reverse complement strand
GGGGGTACATGGTATGGTGTCTGGGCAGGAGCCAGCAGTGTAGTCAACGCCAATTCAGACACTGTCAGGCTGGATGTCCAAGCCACCGGCGGATCACTGGAAAATGTAAGGCTTTTGCACAACAAAACGGTGAGCATTGCCAATACAACGCCTGACATAGCTTATTTCAGTTATATTGGCGAGCGTGAGTTCAATGAAGCCAATAAGGATATGCGCTTAATTTCCACTGGAAATTACATGCCAGGCGGCTATGTCATTGTAATGGCAGATTCCGACATCTACTCGATGAGCGACATGAAGGGGAGAAATTTAAGAATTTCCGTTGGAGCGCCGGGAAGTGGCACCAATGTTGTCAACACGGCGATGTTAGAAGTACTCGGCATTGAATACAGGGCCCGGCGCCTGGCTCACAGTGAAGCCGCTGAAGCCCTTATGGAGGGTACGATAGACGTTTTCACGGCACTTTCGGGGATTCCCTTTGCTGCAGGAACCGAACTTTCCACCAGGGCGAATATTCGTTTTATCCCCTTGAGTGATGAAGAAGGTTCCAAGGTCACGGAGGCCCACCCTTACTGGATGGTGAGGGATCTTCCAGCAGGCACCTATGATGGTCAGGACGAGCCTGTTCAGAAACTGCAGGTGAGCACGGTTACTCTGGTCAATAAGGAAATGCCGGAGGACGATG
This sequence comes from Desulfobacterales bacterium, assembly GCA_007134875.1. Classification (GTDB taxonomy): domain Bacteria; phylum Desulfobacterota; class Desulfobacteria; order Desulfobacterales; family Desulfosalsimonadaceae; genus B1SED10-16. Next base: position 31,146 of record SLJY01000090.1, on the reverse strand, counting down.
TATATGAAATACTGAATATTTTGTTCAACGAAAACCACAATGACTGGGTGGATGCACATGCTGTCGCCCGTGAGTACACCATGGAAACCTTCAGGGAGAATATCGAAGCGGGGACGATATTGGTCCCCGTGCATTCCGGTGCTGTAAGATTCTATACTGAAAAGGGAATTAGCCTGCCGGATGAACTGATTGTCGACTGAAGGGATCTCCGTGAACTCTTCGCTCGCCTGATCATATTGAGTGAACCGGCATTGTCTTCCAGCCAGACATCAAACATTTATTAAAACAATTAAACCGGTGTCCACCCGCTTAGCGGGTGGACACCGGAAACGGCTCCCCCAACACGCTTCCCGGTGAAAAATCGTTGAATGAGATGCTAAAACACATTGAGGCGGTAGTTTTGGGGTAATAGATTAGCGTCATTGTTCACTAGGCAAAGCTCACTGCTTTTGATTGCGCAAGTTCGCAGCAGAGACCGGTTTTCCCTTTCAGGCTGCGGTTCATTATAGCCTTTAGTCGAGCCTTCAACCCGTTATTTTTATTTGCTCCTTAATATTTCTCTGTTCCGGGCCAGTGTGTTTTTCCTCAAGGAAAAGTTGTACCTCAAGGAGAAAGTATGGTTAACGATACAGCCAATGTAAAAACCAGTCAGGATACAACGGAGGGTAGTGAAGCCTCTTTTCTGAAAAAAGTGATAATAAAAACCGCTTATGGAATAGCTGTTTTATTTTCAGTCATTAGCTTGTACTTCGGTCTCGTACCGCAAGCGTCGATAATTCCTCCCGTCATCCACCTTATGTTTTCGCTGACCCTGGTCTTACTGATCAATATCCCCGTCGGGGAAAAAAAAAGTTTCAAAAACATCATAGTTGGTGCCCTGGACCTTGTATTTCTGGTGGGCGCCATTTATTCCAGTCTCTACATAATTATTAATTACACTGCCATTGCATTCAGTGTTGGAGATTTTGATCAACATACCCTGTTTGTTGGTGGGGTAATAATACTGTCAGTTATCTATGGAACAATACGGCTTATAGGTTGGCCGCTCCCTATCATAGCCATCTTCTTTCTCACCTACGCCTATTTCGGGCGTCAATTTCCCGGGCTGTTTCAGCACGGGGGATATCCTGTGGAACGCATAATAGGGCACATTTTTTTCACCGAGGACGGCATATATGGAATACCTCTGAGAACATCTGCCAACCTTGTTATTTTTTTTCTGATATTCTCTTCTTTCTACGAAAAAACCAGAGGCGGTGATTTTGTCATTGACGTCGCCAATGCATCTGTCGGTTTTCTCCGGGGAGGGGCGGCAAAGGTTGCTGTCGTGGCAAGTGGATTTTTTGGAAGTATTTCCGGCGCTGCCACATCCAATGTCGTCGGAACCGGTGCGATAACCATACCGCTGATGAAAAGGCTCGGGTATCAGCCTCATTTTGCAGCCGCTGTGGAGGCTGTCGCTTCAACCGGGGGGCAGATAATGCCGCCGATTATGGGAACGGCCGCCTTCATCATGGCGGAAATGCTCGGAGTCAGATATGTCGAAGTCGTAAGAGCCGCTATCGTGCCGGCCTTTTTATATTTTTTCGCCGTGTTTATAGTTGTCCACCTCGAGGCGGTAAGACTCGGCATAAAAGGAATCGACAAATCTGAGCTTTCTCCCATCAAAAGCGTTTTTTACAAAAGTGGCCACATGGCTATTCCATTGCTTGTACTCATATACCTGCTGATCATTCTGCAGTGGTCCCCTGGTCGGTCAGCTATTTTCGGCGCTTTTGCCACCGTCATCATCTGTTTTCTGCGTGAACACACGCGCCTTGATTTACGTTCTTTTTTCGATTCGCTGAACCTTGGGTCCATGAGGGTTTTACAAGTAGCCCTTGCCTGCGGCTGCGCAGGAATCGTGGTTGGTGTCTTCGCTCTGACCGGCCTGGGGCTTAAGCTTTCCCACATCCTAATCGAACTGTCCGGTGGCCAATTGCACTGGCTTCTAATGCTTACCGCTATAACCAGTATCATTCTCGGGATGGGCATGCCGACTGTCGGTGCATATCTGGTTCTGGCAATTCTGATAGCGCCCACCCTGATCAGAATGGGTGTAGATCCGATAGCTGCTCATTTATTCGTTTTCTATTTCGGCAACATGTCAATGGTCACACCACCGGTCTGCCTTGCAGCGTTTGCGGCTGCGGGAATTGCGGGGTCAAATGCAAACAAGACCGCCTGGACTGCCACAAGACTTGCCATAACGGCTTTTATTCTCCCGTTCATGTTCGTTTACGGGCCCGGTTTGATACTACAAGGTACTGTCACTGAAATAATTATTACAGTTACCACCTCTATGATCGGGATCACATTTCTGGCAGTGGGGCTTCAGCGTTACCTGTTCTGCAATCTGAAAATATATGAGAGCATATTTTTCGTCGCCGTGGCAATAAAGTTGATACAACCGAACATTCTCACCGATTCAATCGGATTGGCGTTAGGGCTGATTTTAGTTGCATTTAACTACTACCGGTCGAGAAAAACTAAAACCCTTGCAGGTGAGGCAACGGCTTGATCGTTTTACTATAAACTTAATCATAGTTAAGCCGGAAAGAGGCAGGAGGAGAATAAGCATGGTTGAGAAAATGGATTCCATCAACATTACGAATTTTATCAACGGTGAATGGGTTGAAGAGGAGGCCGTCGAGACAGTCCCGCTCTACAACCCTTCAGACGGAACCCAGATCGGTCAGGTGCCGCTATCAAGCCCTGGAACTTCCATGAAGGCAGTGAAAGCGAGCTATGATGCCTATGATTCCTGGAGAAAGCTTTCCATCAACAAAAGGCTTTCGTATTTATATGACATTCGGCAGGCCATGATTGACAAGGAAGAAGAGCTTGCCTTTTCCATTGCCATTGATCAAGCGAAACACATCAGTGAAGCCCGGGGTGAAATTCAGCGAGTGGTTCAGTTGTTTGAGGCTGCTTGCGGCATCCCTGCATTGATCCAGGGTGAAACACTCGAAAACATAGCCGCCAATATTAACGGCCGGGTTATTAGACAGCCCCTTGGCGTATTCTGCGGTGTAGCTCCTTTTAACTTTCCGGCACTGGTATTCGGCTGGTTTGTTCCCTTTGCTATTGGCGTCGGCAATACGTTCGTTTATAAGCCTTCAACACAGTCGCCCTACTTTATGCAGAAGATGGGAAAGATCTTTAATGAAGTAGGCTTGCCGGAAGGTGTAATAAACATCATTCATGGCAGCAGGACGGTGGTGGAGCCCTGGTACGGAGATTTCCGCGTAAGGGGTGTCTGCCTGGTCGGATCAACGCCGACCGCAAAAAAAATGGCGGAGGCCTGCGGGCGTGAAGGAAAGCGTTCCATGCTTTTGGGAGGTGCTAAGAACTTGCTTTTGGCTATGGAAGACGTCCAGTGGCCGATATTTATTGAAAACTATCTCCATTCCTGCTATGGAAGTGCAGGCCAGCGGTGTCTGGCAGGATCAGTTGTTGCAGCAGTCCCGGAAATTCATGATGAACTCATAGAACGAATTGTCGCAGCATCACGGAAAATTAAAGTTGGCAGCGCAACGGATCCGGATGCCTATATGGGCCCGATCATATCAAAGCAAGCTAAAGAAAATATCGAGCGATACATCGATATAGGCGTGAAAGAAGGCGCCAACCTGGTACTGGACGGGCGCAATCCTGAAATCCCTGACAGTATTAAAGGAGGATATTACATAGGCCCCACTATTTTTACCGATGTCACTCCCGATATGAGGATTTACCAGGAAGAGATATTCGGGCCTGTGGTATGCGTCGTGAAAGTCGGTTGCATCAATTCGGCTCTGGAATTGATACGGCGTCATCAGTTCGGCAACGGAGCGTGCATTTTCACCCAAAACCTATACTACACAGAACATTTTACTGCCGAGGCGGATGTGGGAATGGTAGGAGTTAATGTAGGCATTTGCGCCCCACACCCTTACCTGCCTTTTGGCGGTATAAAAGATTCCCATTTGGGGACGAATAAAGTTCAGGGCAAGGATGGAATCGATTTCTTCACCCAAAACAAGATAGCCACTGTTCGATTCGCACCGCCGTCCGGTGCCTTCCTGAGGGGGGATAAAAAAGAAGATGAAACGCCAGACACAGGGAAAAGCCAGAATGTGAGAAGCTGCGTGGCAACATGATGATGCTTTTAACAATTGCATCCGATTACAGGTTGTTGTTTACTTGTATAATGGCAGCGGGCATCCCAGCATCATTTATTCAGGACCGGTCGTTTTTTTGGGGGAGCTTCAAATTTTATGCTAACATTCCAGCCCTAATTACAATGGAATTATCAACATAATGAATTATTTTTTGGACAAAAAAGAAAATATGATTGAAATTCAGTTACTTCGGGGACAGATTTACGATTTTTTACGGCAGGAGATGTTTTATGGCCGGATAAAGCCCGGATCCTTTGTCAACCTGAGCCAAATGAGCAAATTATTGGGCGTCAGCAAGACGCCCCTCAGGGATGCCCTGATTCAACTTGAGAGCGAAGGTTTCGTGGAGATACAGCCGCGCAAAGGTTTTTTGGTAAAAAAACTGAGCATCGAAGATGTAAAAAACATTCTCGAAGTCATCGGAGCCTTGGAAAGCAGCGTGATTTTGTCTGTTTTTGACTTGCTCGATAAACAACACATCGACACCCTGGAAAAGCTGAACAGGGAAATGATCGCTGCTGTGGAAAGGGAAGATTTCGAAACATATTACAGGTTGAATATCGATTTTCACGACGTTTTTCTACATCTTAACCAAAACGCAGAGATTCACCGAATTGTAACGCCACTCAAACAGCGGCTCTACGATTTTCCCCGCAGGCCGTATATCAAGGAATGGGAATTGATCAATTGCGACGAGCACAGACAACTGATTTCATACATAATTAATAAAAAGCCTGCAAAGGCCGTGGACCTGTGGTATAATAGTCACTGGTCATTCAAGGCCTATGAGGAATTTATCAGAGAATTTTACGCGGATTCCGATAAAAAAATCGCCAGCCACCTGGATTGGAAATAGTTTTCCGGAACCCGGCAGTGCTGACGGTGCTGACTTTAGTCTTCCCCTCGGTTTACAGGAAAATGTTTCCCCCCCAAAACCGTGCCCCATACCGGGATATCTTTGAGTTCAATCGTCGCCACCGATAAGGGGTCGTTTTCCAGCACGCTGAAATCAGCCAGTTTACCCGGTTCGATACTGCCGATGTCATGGTCGAGTTTCAAGGTATAGGCAGCATCCAGGGTCACCGCCTTAAGCGCCTCGTACACCGTTATTTTTTCGTTTTCACCCAAGGTCCTGCCGGAAGCCGTCAGCCGGTTGACAGCGCACCACGCGGTATGCAGCTGCCCCATCGGCGTCACCGGGGCATCGCTGTGTAGGGAAAAGGTCACCCCTGCCTGCAGGGCTGTCGCACTGGCTTCCATCCGCTGCGCCCGGTCCGGGCCGACCGTCACCTCGTAATGCTGGTCCCCCCAGAAAAAAATATGGTTGCTGAATATATTGGCGCAGACACCCAGCCTGGCCATGCGCCGGTACTGGTCCATGGTGGTCAGCTGGCAATGCTGCACGGTGTGCCGGTGATCCGGCCACGATGCTTCGGCCAGCATGTTTTCAATGGCGTCCAGGAAGACATCCACCGCCTCATCACCGTTGCAATGGCAATGAATTGACAATCCCCGCCTGTGAAACGGCAAGAACATGTTTTTAAAATTGTCGGGAGGCGTAAGCCATAAGCCATTGCCGGATCTCCCGTAGTAGCCGGGGGCGCGGAGGCGCGCTGTAAAAGCCTGAATCGAGCCGTCAAGAAAGGCCTTGACGATTCCGAACCGAAGCTTTTCCGAATTTTGTTCCCTGAGGCCCGCTACATACTTGGCTACCGGTTCCCAGTCCGGGTTTTCTGTCATGAACGCACCGTATAATACCGAAACGCGAACCGGGTAATCCGGATCATTGACTGTCCGCTGCAGAAAAGCCACCCCATCGTCGTCCAAACCGGGGAAACCCAGATCGGCCACTGTGGTGATACCTGCGTTTCGAGCCTCCCGGCCGTAATTCCGCCATGTTGTCTCCTCACGGTATGCTCTTAAAAACCGATTGAAGATGTCACCGGTCAGCATCATGGCCTTATGTTCCTGGAGCTCGCCTGTAGGCATTCCATCCGTTCCTTTGGGGACGCCCTCCACGTTTGTGGTATCATCGATGCCAAAATTACGCATCAAGGCGGTATTGACAGTTGCAAGGTGCCCGTTGGCATGATAAATGAAAATATTCCGGCTGGTTGACACCCTGTCAAGATGGGCGGCAACCATGCGTTCGCCCCCGAAATAGATGGGATCGAGTCCCCACCCAATCAGCGGTTCTTCGGAATCCCCCATTTGCGCCTCGATATCCACCAGGCGACCTATAACCTCTTCGATGCTTTTGCAGCCGGGCCACGGATGATTGTCCGGCGCATACCGGTCAAAAAAACCGACATAGGGATATTTCCACAGAGCCCCCGCATTGCAGTGGCAATGGGCCTCGATCAGTCCAGGCATAAGGAATTTGTTCTCAAATGTCCGGTCAATTTCGTATTGCCCCCACCCTTCGACTTCCTCCAGCGAGCCGACACCCAGAACACGTCCGTCCCTTATGGCCACCATCTCTGCTTCGGGCCTCGATGGATTCATTGTAATGATTTTTCGCGCAGGATAAACGGTTACAGCAGAAACCATAAACAACTCCCTTCCTTGAATCGGGGCAACCCCGTTGATAGCCGCACACGATCAATGAGCGTTTATAATATTTGGTTCCGATGAATATATCTTGGCGTCCCCTTTCCTCCATATCAAGAAAAACGACCACCTACCTGTCATGCTTTTTTTCCAGACGCGAGCAGTCCTGAAAATGACCAGCGAAACGAAAGCTATGCCTTTAAGTGCCTTTCATGCTGGATATGTACCTGTAAAAATCCACCGCATTACCGTCTATCCCATAGGTGTAAACGAAATCCGCCGCCAATTTTGTTGCAACGACAGCCCGCAGATACATTTCAGGAACCCTGGACAGGATTGTGTCCAGGCCGACCAGGTCCAGCAATGAGTCAGGCGTGTACTCCCGGATTGCTTTTCTTTTGAGCACCGGGTCATCCGGCAGGTCCGAATCAGCCACAGCATCGGTAATGTCATTGATCTTCCGGCTCACATCGTTGATCAAAAGAGTGAAAGGATACTGTTTTTGCTCTTTTTCCCGCCAGAGCAGGTCAAATTCCCTGCGGGCATTTTTGCGGATGGTCTCAACAACCTGCCCGGCGTAATTCTCCATGAAATCGGGGATCTTGCCGTTTCTGGACATGAAGTGCTTTTCAAAGGTCCAGTCGTCAAGGGACAGGGCAGCAAATACCTCAAGGGAAGACGATGTAACACCTCCCTTGTTGGCTGCTGCATCTTTTATCAGGATCACGCCGTTTTCTTCAAGTCTCAGTCTCGCTTCTTCCGTGATAAACAGGTTGGCCCCTTCAACGATGATTTTAAACCGGGGCCTGCCGGATTCATCGAAAAGCTCTCGCCAGTTGTTGATATTAACGGAAGCGGGCCTGCCGCCGCAGGGGACGAAGAGATCGGCTTTTGCAAGATGACTCAGATGAAACGTGTTTCTGAAATCTTCTCCGTTCGGGATAAACGTACCGCAAGGAAGTGTTACACTGGTGTCATTGATTGATATAAAAAAACCATCCGGCGACAAAGTCGACAGATCAAAATGTTCCACCATTTTCCGATTTGCTGCCAGTCGAAAAAGTTCTTTGCGCTGCAATCCGCAAGGGTCGTAAACCACGCCGCTACCGTCAACAACCGCGATCGTTTTGTCTTTTGAAATCTTGATTTCATTGCTGCCGAGGTCTCCATCCGGACCGCCTGTCTGGATTTTCGTCGTCGCGGCTTCTTCCATCCCCAACCGTTCAAGAATCCCCATAACGTATTCATGGACCCCGGTCGTGGTCATACCATACAAATCATGGGGAATCCCTCCGTTTTCCTGCGATTTACCCGTGGAAAGGGCCCGCCAGAACGGGTAGCCCTGTTTTTTCCCATAATGGGGGACCCAGTCCATGAGCTCGGCGGTCCCCTCGTCCGGACCGAAAAAAAGGGCCTCTTCCTTGCGGTAGTAGTCGGTTACATCATCGTGGGGGAGAATGACATCCAATATTCCGTCAATATAGTCCCGGAATGCCCGCCCGCCTTCGTTCTGGTTTTCGGGACCAAGCAGCAGTATGACGCCCTTGGACCCTGCTTCCGGTATGTCCTTGTTTTTCTTTTGCTGAGCCAGTGCCAGGTTATAATTTTCCATGAAAATGGTTTCGATATTTTTCCTGAATTCAGCGTGGTTTCGGGACTTGACAATGCGAATACCCCCCCGGGAAATATCTCTGAAGCGGATATGAAAACCGATAAATGACCTTCCGATACAGAAAAAAACGCCAAACGGCTTTTCCGGATAATCGATTGGGTCAAGAAACACCGGATCGAGGCGATACACCGCGCATATCTTGTCCCTGCGAAAAACATTGGTTTTCATAATGGATCGGTTGAAGACAAGAAAAAATTCGAGGACGCTACGACTAACCGCAGAAGCTACTCGGGTTTGGATCGTATTTTGTATATTATCAACATGGTTTTCAACTATGCGTTTTTCGGCTTTGTTTTTCGGGTGCAGGCGATATACAAAATCTTCGTAGAGCATATTGATAATATCTGGAAAATCAGAAATGATTTTGGTAATGACCGTCTCGGAATACGTGTCCTTGAGAGATCGGAGTTTGATCTTTTCCAAAATCCCCTTGGACTCCGGCTGGTCTTTTAGTGCAAGGCTCAGTGTAAGATATTCATCGGTAAGTGCGGTTACGAAATGATAGGTGAAGGCAGCTGCTGAAATGGCATACACGGCGGTCTGGGATGAAAACGCTCCGCTGGCGAACAACTCCGTAATCGGGTGTTCCGGCAGTAAAACAATGGCACTCAGCTCCCGGGAGAAATCTTCCGTGATTGTTTGTTCAGACCGAGCAAAATAAAAAGTGTATATGCTCTTGTCGTCAAGGAAGGTTTCCTTGTATTTTCGAGTGGAAATGATGTCATAAGACCTTGTCAGGCTGGTGAACCGGGCCATGAAGCGACGGCTGCCCTGCCCATGGATGCCTATCATCACGCGGGTTTCATCGGTATCGAGCTTTTCCGTGATTGATATAAAGGGCGCTTCGCGATGGCTCATCCAGTCCCAGGCCTCTTTATAACGTTTTATGGTTTCAGCTTCCCTGTCTTTTTTGAAATCCGCGCTCACATCATTTTCAAAACTCAACGGACTACCGTCACGCGGGCTGCCATCGAAAGTCGGTCTGCTGGCCACGTACAACCGCAGCGGCCCCCGACCTAAAAAATCTTCCGTGCTATAGCTTTCGATGCGGAATCCCGGATATTTTCCTTCCATTCGATCTTCGATTTCCTGCATCATGGACTCTTCAACGATATAGAGGGCACGATCTGTTTCCTCCGTAATCAATTCAACACCCATACCCCTGCTTCCATATTGGGATGCCATCTCTGAAGCGCTGATGGCGATCAGGTGCCGGCTGATTTCCCCGACCGGTGTGTTTTTGAAATAATAATCGTTGATGCCAAGCTTTAGGACAAAACGCTCGAGTTGCTCCCTGGCTTTTTTTTGGGTCATGAACCCCGTTTCCAGGATTGCGGATTCAATTGCTGATAATTCTTCAGCAGATAAGCAGGTGTTTTCCGCTATATGCTCTAAATTATTCATAATATACCCTCATAAATATGAGTTTGGTAAGTGTTGCAATCAATCCAGGCACCGCGCGCTGATAATCCCGCCGAGCGTATGGACCTCAGCAGTACTTAAAATGCCTCAGGCATTGTGCGTCCGTCCGAATGACGGACTTTTTCCGAAGGCGTTAGCATTGACGGCTTCGGAAAAGTCCAATATCTGCGTTACGCGCGGTTTCTCAGAATTTCACGCATGACAAGTACTCTGTATTCTTCGAAATCGCGCAAGCCTTGATCTTGAACCTTTTACAAAGCCGTCAGATCGAGACTTTTTACGGGTGCATCAGCATTGGTTTCCGGAAAGAACATCATATACCTGTTTTGCAATCTCCATCTCTTCATCGGTGTGCACAACCAGCACTCTGACCGGTTTTCCAGGGTGGGAAATGTCTTTTACATCGTTTTCGAACGATCCATTCCCGCAGTTCTGGACTGGATCGATCTCAACGCCGAAAGACTCCAGGCCTTGGCAGACAAGCGAGCGAACAAGGGATGAGTTTTCTCCGATGCCACCTGTAAAAACAATCGCATCGAGTCTCCCCATTGCAAAGGCGTATGCGCCGATGTACTTTTTGACCCTGTAGGTAAAAACCTGGAGTGCCCGCAGCGCACCCGGGTCTCCCTTTTTCATGGCCGACTCGATATCCCGCATATCGCTGCTGCCGATTCCACCGAGCCCGAGAAAACCGCTTTGCCGGTTTAGAAGTGTATCCACCGCCTCAACGGTATAACCCCGCTGCCGGACAAGAAACAGGCTGACAGCCGGGTCGATATCTCCGCAGCGGGTGCCCATGGGAATACCTTCCAATGGCGTGAACCCCATGCTGGTATCAATGCTTTTGCCTCCGCTGACAGCGGAGATGCTGCACCCATTCCCAAGGTGGCAAGTCGCCATGCACAGGTTTTCCAAACATCGGCCCATGGCCTTGGCAGCCTTTTTGCTGACCGACATGTGGCTCGTACCGTGGAACCCGTAGCGCCTGATTTTTTCTGTTTCGTACAAATTATAAGGCAGGGCATACAGGTATGCGTATTCGGGAAGGGTGCCGTGAAATGCTGTATCAAAAACCGCAACCTGGGGAAGATTTGGAAAAATCTCGGAACAGGCTTCGATGCCCTGGAGGTTTGGCGGGTTATGAAGGGGTGCCAGTTCAAAGCATGAGCGAATCGCTTTTCGGACATCATCGGTTACAAGAGTGGCCGCTTTCATTTTTTCTCCGCCGTGAACGACCCGGTGGCCCACGGCGGAGATTTCGGCGGCCGAACGAATGACTCCTGTTTCCGGGCCTACAAGCAGTTCGAGGATTTCATGGATTGATTCCTGAATGCTTTCGACCTGGATGCATTTGGAAATGGCATGCGAGCTCTCAGTTCGATAATGGAGAGTCGTGTCTCCAAGACCGATTCGTTCCGCGAATCCGCTGGCAGCTGACTGCATCCCATTGGAACGGTAAAGCCCGAATTTAATCGACGAACTTCCGGCATTGATGATCAGTATGTTATCCATACACAACTGCATATTTACTTTTCCGCAAACGCATCCCCTACAGCAAGCGCTTCGTCCATGATCGCAATACCTTCGTCAATCTCTTCTTTTGTAATAATCAGGGGCGGGGCCAAGGCGATTACATTCACCGGGTTGGCGGCCATGGCGATCATCCCCAGTTCGCCAAGTTTTTTGGCAATTTCCATCTTTGGATCCACCACCTTGCGAATCTTGGAATCCACAGTGGTAAGGGGTTCTTTGGTTTTTTTGTTTCGGACCAGCTCGATCCCCACAAACAAGCCCATTCCCCGAACATCTCCAACACAGGGATGCTTGTCCTTGAGTTCACGGGCGCGCTCCAGCAGGTATTTTCCAAGCTCAGCAGATCGCTCGACGAGTTTGTCTGACTGGTATATGGGTATCAGGGCCGCGGCAGCCGCACAGCAAAGGGCATGACCGGCATAGGTCGCGCCATGGCTGAAAAACTGGTCCTTGAACCGATCGCCGATGTGCTTGCGTACCACTGTCACACCAAGCGGCATGTACCCGCAGGTCATACCCTTTGCCAACGTCATGATTTCGGGCACAACGTCCCAGTGGTCCATGGCAAACCAGGCGCCAGTCCTCCCAAATCCTGTCATCACCTCATCGGCGATCATCATAACATCCCACCTGTCGCAAATTTCCCTCAGCATTGGAAAATATTCGGGTGGCGGGACTATGATTCCGTTGGCCCCGGTAATTGGCTCGAAAATAATACCCCCGACCTGTTCGCTGCCACCCTCGAGTTCTATCACCTCGTCGATATACCGGACACACCTGATTTCACATGCCGGGTACTCCAGGCCGAATGCACAGCGGTAGCAGTAGGGCTGCGGGACCTTTACAATCTCAGCGCCTCCCTGCACCTGGGCCCAACTGCGTGCATCGCCCGCCGAAAGGCTCATGGGCGCTGTTGTTCCCCCGTGGTATGTGCGGTAACGCGTAATTATTTTTCGTCGCCCGGTATACTGGTGGCAGATTTTGATTGCAGCTTCGTTGGCTTCCGTGCCGCCTAGGGAAATGAAAGAGCGTTCCAGGTCACCGGGCGTAACCTCGGCGATCATCTTGGCCAAAAGCGCCCGGGGCGTGGTAGACATGCTGGGTGCAAAGGACGTCAATGTTCGGGCTTGGTCGCAGATCGCATCGACGACCCGCTCATCCTGATGGCCGATATTGTGGCTGACAAAGCAGGAGCTGAAATCAAGCCGTTCACGCCCGTCCTCAGTGGTGAACCGGACCCCTTTTGCGGAGACCACCCTTGGGGGGGGCTGATCGGGCTGGTAGGACCAGGAATGAAAGTAGTTTTCCACCTCGTAGCGGTCGAGATCTTCTTTGCTTGCTGGAATTTTCTTTAAATCAATCACAATATGACTCCTTAAAGATAAAAAAACTGTAATCGTCCTGCCGGGAGAAAAACCGACTTCCTCTCCCGGCTTGGATTGTGAAAAACCATGGAGCTGCCGGATACGACATCTTCCTAAGTTCTTTGGCGAAGCAAAATAGGCTTTTAATCCCGCTTCATAGTCTCCAGACGTTGGCTTCTCCGACCTGGCTGTTTTAGAGCCCTTTCTGCGGACGCATGTCGCCCTTGTTGATCCCGGCAACGGCGACGGGTTTTTTCATTGCATCACGCCGGAAGGGCTCTCCGAGTTCCTGGTTGTTAAGAATCTCGATAAAAGTCGTTTTGTTTTCTTTCATTTGCGCCGCAACGGCATCCTTCAAGGCCTGGCTCAATTCATCCGTTGTTGCTGCCTGGACGCCTTCAAGCCCGCATGCTTTGGCAATATTCGCATAGGAAACATCCGGGTCCAGTTCGGTGCCAACAAAGTTGTTGTCAAACCAGAGTGTGCTGTTGCGTTTTTCGGCTCCCCACTGGTAGTTTCGGAAAATCACCATGGTAATGGGCGGCCATTCCTCGCGGCCGCAGGCAGTCATTTCGTTCATGGATATGCCGAATGCGCCGTCACCGGCAAAACCGACCACCGGAACTTCCGGCTGGGCAATTTTTGCTCCCAAAATAGCAGGAAACCCATATCCACACGGTCCGAACATGCCGGGTGCAAGATATTTCCGGCCTTGTTCGAAAGTGGGGTATGCATTGCCAATGGCGCAGTTGTTGCCGATATCCGATGAAATTATGGCTTCTTTGGGCAAAGACTTTATGATGGACCGCCAGGCCATGCGCGCGCTCATTTTCCCCGGCTCACGGCTACGGGCATATTCGTTCCAGTTAGTGCCCGGATCATCCACCTCGTGATCCATTTTTACCAGTTCCTTCTCCCATTCCCCCTTGATTTTTTCTATGGTTGCCCTGCGATCCTCGCGACCTTCATCTCCTGCCGAAGGGGAAAGCCCAGCAAGAATCGCCCGGGCCACTTTTCCGGCATCACCCGCAATACCTACCGCGATCGGCTTGGTCAAACCGATTCGATCTGGATTAATATCGACCTGTATCAATGCTGCTTCCTTCGGCCAGTAATCCATGCCATAGCCGGGAAGGGTTGAAAAAGGGTTCAGACGCGTGCCCAATGCAAGCACCACATCCGCCCGGGAGATCAACTGCATCCCGGCCTTGGAGCCGTTGTAGCCCAGTGGACCGGCAAACAGTCTGTGGCTGCCCGGAAATGCATCGTTATGCTGATAATTGCAGCATACCGGGGCATCCAGGCGTTCTGCCAGAGCGATGGTGTCTGTTATGGCACCGCCGATGACAACACCGCCTCCATTCAGGATCACCGGAAACTTGGCCTTGGAAAGCAGTTCAATTGCACGGGCGATGGCTTCCTCGCCACCGGATGGACGCTCGAAATCAACGACTGCCGGCAGTTCAATTTCGATCACCTGAGTCCAGAAGTCCCGGGGAACATTAATCTGGGCGGGGGCTGAAGCTCGTTTGGCCTTCAAGATCACCCTGTTTAAAACCTCTGCGATCCGTGATGGGTGCAAGACTTCTTCCTGATAAGCAACCATGTCCGCAAAAACGTTCATCTGTGGGATTTCCTGGAAACCGCCTTGCCCCATAGCCATATTTGCGGCCTGGGGGGTTACCAGCAACAGGGGGGTATGGTTCCAGTAGGCGGTCTTCACCGGCGTGACAAAGTTCGTGATGCCCGGGCCGTTTTGCGCAACAAGCATTGATATTTTCCCCGAAGCCCGGGTAAATCCGTCAGCCATCATTCCGGCATTCCCTTCATGGCCGCAATCCCAGAAAGTAATTCCCGCCTTTGGGAATAAGTCTGAAATAGGCATCATCGCCGAGCCAATAATACCGAAGGCATTGTCTATTCCATGCAACTGAAGCACCTTCACAAAGGCTTCTTCCGTGGTCATTTTCATTTTGCTCATATAAGCCCTCCTGTAATCGAATGGTTTGATTAAAAACGCAGCGTGGCAGCGAAGCGCCAGGCGAACATCGTCATGTGACGAATAATACAGCAAAAACAGGATCCTGCGGGATACTGTAAAGGAAGTATAGCTTCTTCCTGCATGTTATCCAGGACAATGGAAATTACCTGAATCCTCGCGGCCCATGGCCTGCCAGTGGTCAGTATGATATCTGTAATGTGATGTATCAGATATCACATTACAGCGTCAAGCTTTTTTTCCATCCAGTGGTTTTTTCTATTTAGCGGAAAAGCAAAAAAGTAAAAAATGATTGGCACGGCTTTTACGGAAAGCGTTTAAAACCAAAACCCCCGTCTAGGGATTGCATTGTTCCGCCAGCCAGTGATCCGAACGGGAAGCGGGCCCCGGGAAAAAAGATTGGTCCGGCTGATCGCCTATGACGCATGTCCGGACCCGCCATAACCCGAAGAGAAAAGGGAGTGAATGGTACAATCCAAATCCGGGGATTTATTGAAGCGCCTCCGGGATGTTGAAGAGGGCAACCTCCGTATTATGGATGGCATTAGAACCTGACTCAAAGAAGATCTCAAAGTCAATTACTCATTCGGAAATAAAAATTTCCAGGACCTGAAAAGGTTTTTGTCTTCTTTTTTTTTCTGAATCAAAGACATAAGGGTGTCTTCGTCGAGGTACATTTTATCATTTTCGGTTACTTTTATAGCACCGACCCTGGTCAGAAACTCTGTAGCATGTGGCTTGTAGTCTTTGGTTTGTGTCATACGCTGCACTATGGTTTGTTGCCTCAATAGCCCCAATGCCTCTGCGGATCGGGCATTATTTTTACTGGTAGCCTGGTGGTCTCTGAAAATCTGAATTACTTTCCTGTTTGCACTTCTTAGTAAAAGTAGCTGAACCAGATGCAAAACCAAAAGTAAAAAAAGCACTGCTAAAAAAGGAAGTAAAATGTCTTGAATTTTCATAGTATCAATTACTCTGCCTTGTACTGGCGTACATGAAATTTTTCGACATTGCGCGTAAACCAGATATTGGACAATTTACGAGGTCGTCATGTTTTAGGGCTATGATCATCTTGGCGTTGCACCCGATGATACCGCAGAAGAAGCGTCGGATTTGCTTTTGAATATGCACAAGAAGATTATGTGTTTTTAAATTTTGACTGGTTTTAGCCAGTGGCTGGCAACGGTTTTTTTCTTGCGCAATAAAAAAATATTTCCAGGAGGGCTGCAACCGTGTATATTTGGTTATAATGTGGGAGTAATAAAATGAGCAATAAAATGATTGATAGGTATCTGAAAATGGCGGAAGTGCATGGGAATCGAACCCACCCGGGACGGTTTTAACGCCCCACACCGGATTTGAAGTCCGGGAGCCCCACCAGTGAGCTGCGCACTTCCGTATTTTTTTCTTTACAACCGTGGCTAAAGTATCGTTTCTTTGACAACGGGTCAAGAGTTTTGAGGGAAATATCTCGGGGAAAACGTCTCAATGATCAATGAAAAGCGGCTTGCAGAGCTGTTCGAACGCCTCGTGCGGATCGACTCGGTGTCCCGGAAGGAAGGAACCGTCTCCCAAGAGATCCGCAGGATCTTCGAATCGATGGGGGCGGAGATTTATATCGATGACTCCGGGCGGCATACCGGCAGCGACACCGGCAATCTCATTGCCCGGTTCAAAGGAAGCCGTCCCGGTGCCCCGCCGCTTTTTTTAAACGCGCACATGGACACCGTGGAACCCGGGGAAGGCGTCAAACCAGAATTTTCCAGCGGGGTCTTTACTAGCGACGGGACCACCATCCTGGGCGCGGACGACAAGAGCGCCATTGCAATCATCGTGGAGGCCATGCGGATGGTAACCGAAAAGGGCCTTCCCCACGGCCCCATTGAAGTGGTGCTGACAACCTGCGAGGAAATCGGCCTGCTGGGCGCGAGGTATCTGGATTATTCTCTACTGGAGGCACGCTATGGATACGCCCTGGATACCTTCGATACCGAGGCGATCATTACCCGTGCACCGGCGGCAAACCACTTCCGGTTTACGGTCCACGGGAAGTCCGCCCACGCGGGCGCGGAGCCTGAGCGGGGCGTCAACGCCATAGCTGTTGCGGCAAGGGCCATTGCAGGATTCACCAGCGGCAGGGTCGACGAGGAAACCACCGTCAATATCGGATCTATCGAATGCGCAGGCGCCACCAATATCGTCCCCGACCGGGTCGAAGTCAGGGCGGAGGCCAGGAGCCACGACCCGGAAAAACTGGCGCGTGTGACAGACGGAATCGTCGGGTCATTCAAGCGCGCGGCCGCCGAATTTCCGGACCGTGACGAAGCGGCCGGTCTGCCGGATGTAACGGTCGAAGTGGAAAACCAGTTTCCCGCAACGAATATCCCCGAGGACCATGCGGTGGTCCGGATTGCCAAAACGGCCGGAAAGAAACAGGGGCGTGAGCTGGTTTCCAAAAAGACCGGCGGCGGATCCGATGCCAACATCTTTTTTTCAAAAAATATCGTCACCGGCGTAATCGGAACCGGCATGCGCGAGGTTCATACCGTTCGGGAGAATATACGGCTGTCCGACATGGTAAAGACGGTTGCTCTTCTGGTGGAGATCATTGGCGTTGCCTCAGCGCAGGATAAAGGATCAAAATGATAGCCTATTTCGACTGTTTTTCCGGCATCAGCGGCGATATGACCCTGGGGGCGCTGATCGATTTGGGACTCAGCCCTGAGTGGCTGGAGGACCATCTGAAATCGGCTTTGGGCGTTACGGAGTTTGAGCTGCGGGTACGCCCCGTGATGCGCAAAGATATGTGCGGGAAAAAAGTCGATGTGATCGTTTCTGACTGCTCGGGCGCAAGGGATTATGCCCATATCCGAAACCTCATCGAAACCGGTATTCTGTCGCCTTTTGCCAGGGAAAAAAGCCTTGCCGTGTTTGAGCGGCTTGCGCAGGCTGAGGCGGCTATTCACAACTGCCCCCCGGATGCGGTGCATTTTCACGAGCTGGGCGGCGTGGATGCCATCGTGGACGTGGTGGGAACCATAGCAGGCATGGAAAAGCTCGGCATCAAGCGGATCCATTCGTCCGCCGTCGCCGTCGGATCCGGCACGGTGGACTGCGCCCACGGTTGTTTGCCGGTTCCCGCCCCTGCGACCCTATCGCTGTTGAAAGGGGTGCCGGTGTATGGGACGGATGATTCCTGTGAGCTGGTCACACCCACCGGCGCGGCCATAATTGCCACCCTTGCGGCGTCTTTCGGGCCCGTTCCCGACATGGTCATCGGGCGGGCAGGGTACGGGGCGGGTACAAGGGACTTGCCGGGACGGCCCAACCTGCTGCGAATCGTCACGGGGACCTCCGCCGCCCGGCACCCGGACCCCGTTGAGGTGGTGGAGACGGCCATCGACGATATGAATCCGGAGGTGTTCGGCCATGTGGTGGAAAGCCTTATGGATCGGGGCGCATTGGACGTCTGCATGTTTCCGGTATACATGAAGAAGAATCGGCCCGGCACGCTCCTGCAGGTATTGTGCGAGAAACCCCTTCTGCAGGAAATCACCGCCCTGATTCTCAGCGAAACCAGCGCGGCGGGGCTCAGGCATTACAGCGCAGGCAGGCGGGTTCTGGAAAGAACCATGGTTTTGGTGGAAACCCCCTACGGGTCGGTGGGCGCCAAGCGGCTTTCCACCCCGGACGGGTGTATCCGCATCGCGCCGGAATACGAGGACTGCCGACGGATCGCAAAATCCCGGGATGTGCCGGTCCTGGCAGTCTACGAAGCGGCTGTAGGGAGTGCGAAAGAAAAAAGTTAACCCATGACCTTGGCGGCGGGATGGGAAAGGCTTTCATCCCGCAGTGGCGGCATTGTCAGGGGAGGGCGGTTGTGCCGAAAGGCGGTAAGATCCGAAAGTCAGACGGCGGAAAAGCGGCCGGGAGCGAACGGCTGTTCGTGGCCCTGGAACTGCCCGCATTCGTGAAGCGGTCTTTGGAAAAGCTGCAGGCCGATATCCGATCTGATACCCGGGCATCTGCCGACGATTCCGTTTTTCCTGCCAGGTGGAGCGCGCCGGAAGATATTCACCTGACGCTGGCTTTTTTAGGCGATGTGCTGGTGCCGGCAGATGATACGGTCCCCGGGGAAATTCACGAGGCGCTGTCCTTCGCTGTTGAAAGGTTTTCTCCCGTCACCCTTCGCGCCGCGGGATTGTCGGTGTTCCCCGGTGTGCGTCGGGCCCGGGTTTTATGGACCGGTACGGGGGGCGAAACGGACCGTTTGGCGCAACTGCAGGCCCGGGTTGCGAATCACCTGGAGGCCGTCGGGTTTCCCAGGGAGAAGCGCCGTTTCACCCCGCATCTGTCCCTGGCGCGATTCAAGGGGGATGCGGATCCGGAAATTGTTTTGTCGGTGATGGAGCGCCACGGTGGGTTTTCATCCGAGCCGTTCGTTGCAGACGCCTTGCAACTTTTTCAAAGCCGTCTGACGCCGAAAGGCCCCGTATACACGGCGCTTCGGTCATATCCCCTGTTCGATGGGACGGCAGGCGGGCAGGCAGACGTCTAAAGGCGGTTTATCCATGCCGAAGAACATGCTATAGTCTTCAGAATAAAAAAATTCGTCCGTGGCCGGACACGCGGTCTTCATGCGCCGCCGGAAAGCCGGGGGCGAAAGGACGTTCCGGCATCAGCTGGAGATCAATAGCAATACAATACACCATTCGGAGGAAAAACAATGAATAAGCCGGTTGTGGACAAGGAAAAAGCGGTCCTGGCCGCCATGGGACAGATCGAGCGCCAGTTCGGCAAGGGTGCGGTCATGAAACTCGGCAGCAACTATATCATCGATGTGCCCGCCATTCCCACCGGTTCCATAGCACTTGACCACGCGCTGGGCGTAGGCGGTCTGCCCAGGGGAAGAATCACGGAGATATACGGTCCGGAGGCCTCCGGTAAAACCACGCTTGCGCTTCATGCGGTGGCCGAGGCACAGAAGCAGGGAGGAATTGCCGCCTTTATCGATGCCGAGCATGCGCTGGACACTGTCTATGCCCGGAAACTCGGCGTAAACGTGGACGAGCTGCTCGTATCCCAGCCGGACACCGGCGAGCAGGCCCTGGAGATCGCGGATATGCTGGTGCGCAGCGGCGCCATTGACGTACTGGTGATCGACTCGGTGGCCGCCCTGGTGCCGAGGGCCGAGATCGAGGGGGAAATGGGGGATTCCCACATGGGCCTTCAGGCCCGGCTCATGAGCCAGGCGCTCCGGAAGCTTACCGGCTCCATCAGCAAGACGATGACCTCACTTATTTTCATCAACCAGATCCGGATGAAGATCGGCGTGGTTTTCGGTAACCCGGAAACAACCACCGGCGGAAACGCGCTGAAATTCTATTCCACCGTCCGCATTGAGGTCCGCAGGACCGGCGCCATCAAGGAGAACCAGGAAACCGTGGGAAGCCGCACCCGGGCCAAGGTGGTCAAGAACAAGGTAGCCCCGCCGTTCAAGGAGGCCGAGTTCGACATCATGTATGGGGAAGGGATCTCTTCCACCGGCGACCTGCTCGACATGGGGGTCAAGGCCGAGGTGATCGACAAGAGCGGGTCCTGGTATTCGTACCAGGGGGAAAGAATCGGGCAGGGGCGTGAAAACGTCAAAAAATACTTCAATGAACATCCCGATCTGTATGAAAACCTGAAAAAGAAGGTCAAGGAGGCTATCGGGCAGACCGCGCCGGAAAAAACCGAAACCACCGCCGGAGAAACCACCGCCGGAGAGGAAGTGCCGGCACAGGAAACAAAAGGCAAGGCGGCCGCCGGCAAGAAATAGTGGCCGATACACCGGTCCATAGTGCATGATAGGGGAATAGGCCATGACAGGAAACGAAATCCGCAAGATGTTTTTTGACTATTTCAGGGCGGCCGATCACCAGATCGTTCGGAGTTCTTCGCTGGTTCCCCACGACGATCCGACCCTTTTGTTTACCAATGCCGGGATGGTGCAATTCAAGCGGGTCTTCCTGGGAGAGGAAAAGCGCGACTACGCCCGCGCCGCAACCTCCCAGAAATGCCTCCGGGCCGGCGGTAAGCACAACGACCTCGAAAATGTCGGCTACACGGCCCGTCACCACACGTTTTTCGAAATGCTGGGCAATTTTTCATTCGGCGATTACTTCAAGGAAAAAGCCATTTTTTATGCCTGGGATTTTCTGGTAGACAAGCTCGGTCTTCCCCCGGAAAAACTCTGGGTTTCCATCTACCTGGACGATGACGAATCCTTTGAAATCTGGAAAAATACGATCGGCGTGCCGGAAGACCGAATCGTACGCCTCGGTGAAAAGGATAATTTCTGGTCCATGGGGGAGACCGGACCCTGCGGGCCGTGCAGTGAAATCCTCATCGACAGGGGGGAAGAAACCGGATGCACGACGGACGCATGCCGGGTGGGCTGCGAATGCGACCGGTACCTGGAGTTGTGGAACCTTGTGTTCATGCAGTATAACCGGGATGCCGACGGAACCATGAACCCCCTTCCCAAGCCTTCCATCGACACGGGAATGGGTCTTGAACGGATCACCTCGGTGATCCAGGATGTTGCCACCAACTATGACACGGATCTGTTTCAGCCGATTATCGCCATCATTGAATCCCTCAGCGGGATGAAAGCATCCGGGAGCCGTAAAACCGACGTAGCCATGAAAGTGATCGCCGATCATAGCCGGGCGGCGGCATTTCTCATCGGCGACGGGGTGCTTCCTTCCAACGAGGGGCGGGGATACGTGCTGCGCCGAATTCTTCGGCGGGCCATCCGCTACGGAAGAAGTCTCAACCTGACCGAGCCGTTTCTCTATAAAGTTGTGGAGCCGGTCTTTGAGATCATGAAGGAAGGCTATCCCGAGCTTGCCGAAGAAGCGCCGTTTATTACCAATGTTTGCAAAAACGAGGAGGTCCGGTTTTTCGAGACTCTGGACAACGGGCTCAAGGTGCTTGACGAAGCCCTCGGGCGCATGGAAAAGGAAAACCGAAACACCGTACCGGGCGAACTGATATTCAAGCTCTACGATACTTACGGTTTTCCCGTGGATATCGTCTCGGATATCGTGCGGGAAAAACAGTTTGATATTGACATGGCGGGTTTTGAAGACGCCATGGCCCGGCAGCGCGAGCAGTCCCGTTCCGTGACCGCCTTTTCGGGGATCAGCGAGGCGTACCGGGAATTTTCCGCATCCATGGACCGCATGCCCGAATTCACGGGCTACAACCGCACGGAAGACGAATCCATGATTTTGCTTCTGGTCTCCGATGAGCGGGCGGTGGCGCATGCACCTTCGGGAATGGATATCGAGGTGGTGACCGAACGTACGCCATTTTACGCGGAATCGGGCGGCCAGGTGGGCGATTGCGGGGTCATATACGGTAAAGACGGCGATTTTGAAATCATTGTGCACGACACACTCAAGGACCCCACCGGGCTGATCATCCACCGTGGAAAGGTTGTCTCCGGGACGGTTTCCAACAAAGCGCCCGTCCGGCTCGTGGTGGACGGCGAAAAGCGGGATGCCACGGCCGCCAACCACACCGCGACCCATCTTCTGCACCATGCGCTTCGCAAGGTGCTGGGCGATCATGTCCGGCAGTCCGGATCCTACGTGGGACCGGAGCGGATGCGATTTGATTTCACGCATTTTTCAACCCTTTCCTTAGAGGAGCGGGAACGGATCGAAGCGCTTGTGAATCGGCGCATCCGGGAAAACGTCCCTGTTGAAACAGCGGAAATGGATGCCGACGAGGCGCTGAAAAGCGGGGCGGTGGCACTGTTCGAGGAGAAATACGGCGAGCGGGTCCGGGTGGTTTCCCTGGAGTCTTTCAGCCGGGAGCTTTGCGGCGGCACCCATGCCGGGCGCACCGGGGATGTGGGGCTTTTCAAGATCCTGTCCGAGGCGGGAATCGCATCCGGGGTGCGGCGCATCGAGGCGATTACCGGGGAAGGGGCGCTTGCCCATGTTCAGCACGTGGACCGGTTGCTCTGGGATGCTGCCAAGCTGTTCAAGGACCGTCCGGATGCCTTGCCGGAGCGTATCGAAAACCTGCTGTCGTCCCACAAGCGCCTTGAAAAATCCGTGGAGCAGCTCAAGTTGAAGCTGGCTTCGGCATCGGCCGGGCTATCATCGTCCTCCGATGACGAAAAAGGGGATTTCCGTTCGGTCAACGGTGTCAAGGTCGTTGCAAAAACCGTCGAGGCGGACAGCCCGGGCGCCCTTCGGAACCTCGCGGACCGGTTCCGGGACAATCTGCAATCGGGTATCGTCGTGCTGGGCGCCCCGGGCGACAAGAAAGCCATGCTGGTGGTGGTGGTGACCAAGGACCTCGCGGGCCGTTTCCACGCGGGCGAGATCATCAAAGCGATCGCCCCGGAGGTTGGCGGCGGCGGCGGTGGGCGGCCGGACATGGCCCAGGCCGGGGGATCCAGGCCCGAAAACCTGGACAACGCCATGGAAAAAGCCCTGGCGGTCATCGGGCAGCAGGCGGCGCAGTAGCCTTTTCAACGTTCAGCCCCTGAATAATCTCACGAGTCCGCGCAACATGACCTTCGCCGGCATGATGCGGCGTTATTCCACGCCTTCTCGGAGGTTCTCGTCAAAATGGACGTTCATTTCCCGGGGCGGAAGCGGCAGGTCCCTTTCCAATGCATCCTTCAATATTGCGTCGCTGTCCGGATCCGCCCACCAGTACCACAGCGCACTGTTTTCATCGCCGTATTTGGAGAGCACCGTGGCCGGGATCCCGAATTTGTTCCAGTATAGCAGCCGGGTGTAGTCCGTGTTCCAGAGCAGTATATACGGATAGCTTTCAAATACGATCCGGTCGATTCGCCGGTATATATCGTTTCTTTCCTCCACGTTGAATACGGTTTTTTGCTTTTCGATCAGCCGGTCCACCTCCGGGTCGGAAAATCCGGTAATATTCGCACCCCCCTGGCGGCCGGCCTCCCCGGATGCCCACATTCCCTCCGGATCCTTGAATATCCCGGAACTCCACGCCGCCCAGGTCATATCAAAGTTGAATTCGTCCATGTCTCTGGCCCATGCGGACCAGTCTTTCTGGTCGACTTCCATATCGATGCCGGCATCTTTCAGGTCTTCCCCGTAGATGGACAAAAACCGGCCGCTGCCGGCCTGCCGCGTGAGAAACTTGAAGGTGAACCGGCGGCCGTCTTTTTCCAGGTAGCCGGTGTCCGGGTTGGTTTTCCAGCCCGCTTCGGCAAGAAGCTGCCGCGCCCGCCGGGTGTCCTTTTCGATTACGGGGTTTTTGCACGGGTTTTCCGGAGAGTAGAGATCCTCGAAATAGGATTGATGAAGAAAGTACTGGTTGTACATGAGGGTCTGGTTCATTTTTTTCCGGTCGAGCAGCATGGCCATGGCCTTGCGGACCCGCTTGTCTTCGAAAGGTTTTCTGCGCATGTTCATGGCAAACCCCTGGAATCCGATGGGCTGGTGGTTGAATATGCGCTGCTTGATGATGTGGTTCCGGATAAAGGGATTTGACGTGGTTTCGTTGATCCAGATGCGCGATGTGTAGACGGGAAACAGGTCGATGCGCCCCTGCATGAATGCCTCGAAGGCATTTTCCCTTTCCGCGAAAAACCGGAACGTGACGGTGTCGAAGTTGTACTTGTTCTGGTTGCGGGGCCTGTCGTTCTGCCACCATTCATCCCGCCGGTCGAATTCGATAAACGTTCCCTCGCGGATCCGGCCCGGCTCATACGGACCCGATACCACCGGAAAATCGAATACGATCTTGTTGAAATCCTTATCCCCGTATGCATGTTCGGGCATGATGGAAAGCCCGCCCAATGAGAGCAGGTTTTTCCAGTGGACGTCTTTGGCCGTAAAGCGGATAGTGTGCGAATCGATCACCTCCGGCGGGTCGAAGCGCTCCATGGATATCTTGTGCGGGCCGGTCATGTTCTTCGGTTCCATGATCGTGTCATAGGTCCAGCGCACATCAAAGGCCGTGATCGGTTCCCCGTCGCTCCAGCGTGCATCCGGATCGATGTGGAAGGTATAGCTGGCCTTGTCGTCCGATATCGACCACCTCAGGGCGATATTCGGCTCATAGTCCAGGGTGACGGGGTTGATGGTCAAAAGGGACTCGAACATCACCCCGAAGATTTCCGAAGAAAGGACGTTGTTGTCCAGGTAGTAATTGATGCTCTTGGGGTACTGCCCTCCGAACACGACGATCTCACCGCCGCGGCGCGCGTACTCGCTGGCTATGGGGTCGGGTTTTTCCCGCCACCCGTCTTCCGGGTATACCGTTTTTGCGGCGGCCGGCGAAAAACCGCCCAGGGCGAGGCCGGCGGCCGCTGCAAGGGCAAGAAGCGATAAAAATAATGGCAGTCGTTTCATGGCACTTATGCTATCCACCCTTAAGTACGTCGATCATGGAAAAGACCTTACCGGTTTCATCGGCCGCGGATTTCTTCGCCAGAAACATTACGGCGTCGAAGGTTCCCTGGATGTAGATGTCGCGGCCATTGATTTTGTGGACGATCCGGAAGGTCGCGTTTTTGTCCGGGGAAACGAGCGTGTAGGTGTGCCATCCATGCCCGTTGAGATGCGCTTCGGGAATTCCCAAGGCTTTTTGTTCTTCCGGGTCGCGAACCCGGATGATATCGGACTCTGTGAAGGAAACGCCCAGTTGGTTGAAGTATTGTACCATGGCCTTTGCCGTACCGCTGGTATCGGCCTTGGACGCCTGGTGGCTCTCCCGGATTTCCAGGCAGTAGCCGGAGAAAAGGCCGGGGAAGTGCTTTGCCGCATAGTCCATCATGGCCTGGAATCCCACGATCTGCTTGGCCATGTTGGGTGCGATGACAGCGGATATGGAGGCGTTTTCCACGGTTCGTTCGAGCGCCGCCCGGTCGCCGCCCGTCGTCCCCATGACAAAGGGAAGGCCGTGTTTGCAGTAGAATGCGGCATTGTCGTTGACCGCCTTCGGGTGCGTGTAATCGACGGATATGAAATTTCCGTATTCGATCAGGATGGTTTTAACTGCCTGGTCGCGCTCGTGGGGCCGCACCAGCGTGATGGTGTTCCCGTCCACGGTACAGGCGTCCTCTTCGATTTCCGGACCGGTCAGGGAGTATTTCACAAGTTCGAAGCGATCGTCTGACACAACGGCCGGGACAAGGGTCCTGGCGACGTTGCCGGGCAGCCCGTTGATCATTATTTTCTGGTGTGTCATTGAATCATCCTTTTTTCGTATTCTGGTTTTTCGCCTGGTCGGCCAGTCGGTCTTCTGCCGTGGACACCACGGATATAAGTGTCTCCAGCCGGCGGCAGGCATCGTTTTCCGGAAGCGCTTCCAGGTGCCGGGCCAGTCTCTCCAGTGCCACGGGGATATAGGGCTCAAACCCGTTTTTTCCTTTTTCAGCCACGAGGAAGCCGTAGGCACCAAGCGCCTGCATCAGGCGGGAGATGCAGCACAGCCGGTATCCCCGGAAAAACCGCTTAGTATCCCATGTCCCGGGATGCGCGCGGGCCGCCACGCGCTCCCCGGCATACGCTGCAAGCCCTGACACCAGGTCCTCATCCAGGTTCACGTACGGATCCGCCAAAAGGGATGCCAGATCATACTGGACGGGGCCGATCCGCGCCCCCTGAAAATCGATGAAAACCGGCCGGCTGTTTTTCACCAGGATGTTTCGCGATTGAAAATCCCGGTGCATGAAGCCGTTGTATGCATTTTCCAGGATCGCGCCGGCAAGCCGCTGAAACTCCGGGAGAAGCCTTTGTTCCGGAATGTCCCGAATTTGCAGGTATCCTTTTACCAGGCATTGCGTGAAATACAGGCATTCCTTTTCAATAATCAACTCCCGGTCATAGTATGCGCCCTGGTATGCCCATGCAGTATCGAATCCGATTTTACCGGAAACCGACATCGCTTCGAGTTCATCGATAATTTTCCGGTAGAGCCGGGAAATAACTGCCGGATCATTTTCTTGTAAAACGATGTCCTGCAGGTGGATATCGCCTGCGTCTTCGATAAAGACAAGACCGGAAAACCTGTCAAACCCGTAAATTTCGGGAACCGGTATTCCTTTTTCGCCCAAGTGGCGCCCGATGGTCGCAAAGGCTTCGGCCTGTCCGAAAGACTCTCCGGAATGAATCCCGTGGTCGGCCAGGATCAGGGAGCACTCACCTGCCTCAACCCGGAAGTACTTGCGGTCTGATCCGTCGCCTGCAAGGCGCTTTCTCCGGAAGGCTGGGGTGTCGTTTTCGTTTGAATATCCGGCGGCGCGTTGGGAATAGCGCTCGGGGCATGCTTTTGTTATGGCTTCCGGAAGCATTCGGTCCGCCACGGCATCCCGGAAGCGTTCGGGCGTGCCCAGATCATTCCAGTAGTGACCGTGCACCGCCAGGGCCGCGACCGTTTCGCCGGCCGTAATCATTTGCCGGAAGATGTCTATGATGCAGCAGGCTTCGCCGGGTTCGACAAAGCGGTATACGACCGGATCGAGCACGGAAATGCCGGTAAAGGCAAGCAACCGGTCGCTTTCTTCGGTTTTTCCGGAAAAGCCGCGGATGGAACCGCTGTCGTCAACCGCCACCTTGTTGAACGTTGGGTGATCGTGCATCACAAGCGTCGCTGCATGCCCCTGATCCTTGTGTTCCCGGTAAGCCCGGCGGATGTCGATGTCACAAAGCACATCGGAATTGATGAGCACAAAGGGGCCATCAGACAGAAAATCGGCGAAGTTTCCCACAGCACCGCCCGTTCCCAGAAGCCGCTTTTCCCGCCGAACAACCAGTTGTCCGGCGTATGGCTGCCAGGCCAAAAATGTTTCCACCTGATCTGCGAGGTGATGGGTGTTCACCGCGATTCCTTCGGCGCCTGCGTCCACAAGATACCGGATGATGATGTCGATGATGGGCCGGCCGCACACGGGAAACATCGGTTTCGGGATGCGAAATGAGTGCGGCCTGAGTCGGGTGCCGAAGCCCGCCGATAATACGAGCGCTTTCATTTGGCCTTTGCCTTGGGTGGTTTCAGAGGTTTTGGTTATGCATGGTCTTTGCCGCAGGGATTCGCTGTCACCGGAGATAATGGCGGATGCGCCGGGCCCGGTTGTGAAAACCATGCCAAAGCTGCTCAGGATCAGTGGCGATAAAGGCGCATGTAAAACTGGAGCCACTCCACATAGTAATCGAGTGTTTCCTTGTCTGTTACCGGGTTGATCAGGCCCTTCTGGGTAAAAAGGGATACCCCGTTTTTGAAATTGATGCGGGACAATCCTTCCGGCCGGGTGATTTCATTGCGTTTGTACATCCGGTTTCCCATCGCCTGGATCTTTTTTACGGGGTCCTTGATGTCGAAAATGGACTTGTTGGTATAGCGCATGAAAAAGTTGAGAACCGCCCAGTAAGAATCGAAATACGGGGCCAGAAATTCCGCGAACAGGTGCAGCTTGCGGAAGCCGGAGGACGTGATGTTGAAGGTATCCGGCAGCACGGAATGCGGCATCAGGATGGCGTCGTCCACAAATATCCGGATGTTTTGCCGGACCACCGATTCGGGGTGTTCTTCCGGGTCGAAAACGAATTCGAGCTGGAACAGGTCCTTGAGAAAAGCGTAATGCGGGTTAAGGCCTGAACCCTGAAACTGAAAGGAATCAAGTGCAAGTATGGACAGGGCCGTATACGCACCCGGGATAAAATGAATGACCCCATTGTTCTTGTAGTATTCCAGGTTGGGCCGTTTGCCTTCCTGAACCTTTATAATGGGGTTGGGCGGCGGGAATGCTTTTTTGTGGGTGGCGCTCCGATCAATATACTTGTTGGCAGCAAAATTGTCCAGCACCTGGTCGATGGTGCTCTGCCGGTCGATATACAGGGTGTCGGCCAGCTGGACCCGCATACTGACGAGATAGTTCATGTACGTGTCCACGTTTTCCATCAACTGCTGGTAGTAGATCCTTTTGCGCGAGCAGTTCAGCAGGGCGCCGGCCACCACGGTATAGGGCGTCATGACGGACTGGTCGTTGATGGCGCTGATGATCTTCTCTCCGAACCGATAGCAGCGATTCTTCTGTTCTTCGCGGGGAAGCTTCGAAAAATCGGTTTCCATCTTCTCGAAATGGTCTTTCAGGGAAAACGGGGTCTCGAAATCGATATAAATTTTGCCGTATTTTTTCTTGAGCAGTTTCCGGGCTTTGAATATATTGACGATGTTTTCCGGCGTTTTCTTGCCGCCGCCCAGTTCCCTTATATATTCCTTTTCTTCCAGAACCCGGTCGTATCCGATATAGACCGGGACGAAATACATGTCCTGCCAGTCGCTTTTGCAATAGGCGTCCCAGAGGAGGTTAAGAAATCCGATCTTGGGCGCAAGCAGTTTCCCCGTCCGGCTGCGTCCTCCCTCGATGAAGAATTCCATGTGAAAACCTTCGTCTAATAGTTTATACAGGTATGCGGAGAAGATTTTCGGATAGAGCGGTTCCCCCTTGAACGTGCGGCGCAGGAAAAATGCGCCACCACCCCGGAAGATGGGGCCCAGCGGCCAGAAGGACAGGTTCTTGCCCGCTGCGATATGGGGGCAGGGCATGTTATTATGGAAAAAAACGTATGAGAGGATGAGGTAATCCAGGTGGCTTTTGTGACAAGGCACCAGGATGATAGGCCCTTTTTTCGACTGTTCCTTTATGCGGTTCAAACCGTCATAGTCGATGACCATGCCGTCGAACAGAAATCTGAACACCCACCGCAGAACGATTTCAAGCACATAGATGACTTTTTGACTGTAGTTGGAGGCGATTTCGTCAATGTATCCGGCCGCCTCCCGCTGGGCTGAGGCGATGGGCTTCTGGTTTTCCTTCGCATATTCGACGATGGTTTTTTGCATTTCCGGATTGGTCAGCACCTCTTCCATGAGCTCGACTCGTGATTTCAGTACCGGCCCGGTGATGGACTGCCGCTGCCGGTTGATCTGCTCCAGAAGGTGCCGGCGCAGAAACACCACCTGGTTTTTCTGGCTTATATCCCGCACATCCGGACGGTTCAGGTACTCGCGGAGATTGACGGGGTCGGCTGCCTCGATGATGATTTTCTTGGGATTTTTCAGGATCATGTACAGGCGGCGCAGCCTCCCGGGGCGCTCTTTTGTTCCGAACAGGAGATCAACAACGGGAAGCCGCCTCGATTGGGGGGCCTTGTCATACAGGATTAGCTGTGGAACGAGGTATATGGGTTCGTGGACGGTTTTTTGCATTTCCACGAGGTAATCGATGGGATCGGTCTTCGACTGCACCAGCCGCCGGTAGAATCCTTTTTCCTCGATCAAGGATACCATGCCGGGTTCGCCGGCCTTCAGGTGGTTGCGGTAAAAATGGGTCCCGTATGGATCCGGCATGCGCCGGAGCCGGAAAAGATGGCCAGCATAGAACCGGATTCCTCCAACGATTCGCCGGAAGGGCTGCCAGAAGATCAGACGGTAGTCGAAGCCGATTACAGGGAAGGGCAGCTTTTCATGCTTCAATCGCGTATGATAAAACAGAAAGTCGAATTTGCTTTTGTATTTGTTAACGAAAACAATGGTGCCCGATTGTTCAAGTTTTTGCAGCGTCCTGACCAGTGAAGGATCAAGCCGTATACGGAAAAACAGCGCTTTAAGAAGCAGTTTGGAGAAAAAACGTTTGGTGCCCGGCAGATAGCAGAAAAAGGGTCGGTTGTCCGCCGGATCGTGCTTTCGGCTGTCCGTTTTTTCTTCTGCTTTTTCTTCGTGTATGCGGGGTGCGGGTCGTTTCAGAAGGGACATGGTTTTTTGTTTCCATGATATATTCAGCGCCCGAAAAAGAACCGTCTTTTTCGCCAATCTCTGCGTCCGGCTCAAATTTTAACCCTCAAAATACGCCCGGTATCCCTGCGGTTAAAACTTTCGCCGCCCTTGACCTTGACGAAAAATCCTGATTTTCGTTCGGGAACTATTTGTTCAAATCGCTGGTTGCCTCAACTCGATGTTACCGTTTCCGGTTTTTTTAGCCATTATAATCAGCCGGAATATCCAATATTATTATCATAGCAGCGGGAAAGTTAAATTTCAAGGGCAATGACCGGCCGGGCACAGCTGATTTATATGGTTTTACTCGTAACTGCTGCGGTTTTGATCCGCCGATTTTTCCTTGCTTTACAATGCGTGTTGTGTTAGATGAGACCACATATTCACCCGGAGAACGATCCCTTTGCGGTAAGATCGAACGATCTCAGATCATTTGGAGATAAGAATATTAATTTAAAGGAGGACGTGGCTTTATGAAGACTTTAGTTGGCGGTGCAGTGGCAGCCGTAATCGGCGTAATCGGTCTGGCGGTATGGTTTAGTGCGTTTTTGCAGCTCCTGGCCGGCGCCATCCCCG
>SLJY01000053.1 GCA_007134875.1 Desulfobacterales bacterium | reverse complement strand
TTTGCGGGATGTCCTTGGATATGAAAAAATCCAGGCGGATGTTTTTTTCCGATACACGGTGCGCAAAGAGCGTTTCCAGTTTTTCCACGATCTCGGAGATGGAGAAATCGATTTTTTCCGGTTCCACACGGCCTGCTTCCAGCTTTGAAAAATGGAGGATGTCGTCGATGGTCGTCAGCAGAGACGATGCGCAGTCATTGATTTTCCTGTTGAATTCCAGTTGTTTACCATCCAGGCCGCTTGCCGCCGACAGCTCGCTCAGGCCGATAATGGCGTTTAAGGGAGTCCGGATTTCATGGCTCATATTGGCAAGAAAGATACTTTTTGCGCGGGCGGCGGCTTCGGCGGCTTTCCGCTGGCGAAGAGCCTCCTCTTTTTGTTTGCGCTCCGACATATCGACCACGGAGCCTTCGTAGTACGATACATTGCCCTTTGCATCAAAGACGGTGCGAACGGAAGCGGATACCCAGAAGGGATTGCCGTCGCGTCGTCGTCCGCTTACCTCGAAGTTCCGTATCCTGCCGGCTTCTTTAAGGTCCCGCAGGAAATGCTTCTTCCGGTCCGGATCGAAAAAAAACAGGTCGGTGACGTTGGTTTCCGAATCGATAAGTTCCCCGGGGTTGTCATAGCCAAGGATCGCTGCAAGGCTTTGATTGGCGCTGAAAAACGTTCCCTGTCTGGTGATCTGGAATATTCCTTCGATTGCGTTTTCGAACATGGATCGGTATTTGCTTTCGGACGCCTTCAGTTGCTCGTAGAGCATTGCATTTTCCAGGGATACTGCCGCCTGCGCGGAGAGCATGTCGATGGCGAGTACCCTGTCCTTTGTGAAAACGGACGGGGCACTGTCGTTTTCGAGATATATGATTCCCCTGAGCTTTCGTTGATGCACGATGGGGCTGGCAAGGACGGATTTTTTATTGCGCCGGGCAAAGTAGGGATCTTCCGCGAACATGTGGCCGGTGCCGGCATCCGCGAGGATGAAGGGTGAACGCTTATGCGCGGTGTAGTGGATCATGGAGGCCGGAATGGCCTGATAGTCGGCTATGGGTATGGAATGCGTCAATAGAGTCTGTCCCCATTCGAAACGGTTTTCCGCCTCTATGAAAAGCTTCTCCTCCCGTTCGAGAATAAAAACCCCCCGCTGGGCGCCGGCGTTTTCCACGATGCGGTCCATCATCGTCCGGATCAGTGCCGGCAGATCGATATCCCGGGAGATGGCCTGAAACGTCTTGAGCATGGAACGCCAGTCGAGCAGTTCCGAAAACCGCCTGTTCGTGGAGGCCGCCGCCTGTTCGGAGGGACCCGCCCGGCCGCCGGAAGCGGCAAAGAGGGAAAGACTTGGAAAATCCTTTTCCATTTGTGAAGCCTTTGCGGCGGCCCCCCATTTCAGATATGCGAAATGGGCGTTTGCCAGGTAGTTGTTTGCCAGTTCCGTGTTGCCGGTATCCATGTAGAACAGGGCGGCGCACTCGTTTGCGATGGCTTCGTCCTGAGTGTATCCGGCATCGACGGCATGCTGTATGGCCCGGTTGTACAGGGCGGGCGTTTTTTCCGTCTTGTTCGTTATCCGGGCCGTCTCCGCAAGGATGAGCAGGTGCTTGTGCGCATAGTTTTCCCTGCACTGATCCGCCCACCCGCCCAGCTTTTGTCCGAACTCCCCGATAGCCCGGAGAATCTTTCGTTTTTCGGGGCGGGAAGCGGCGGCGTACTTGCGTGCCAGGATCAGGGCCCTGTAAAAGGAATGCTCCGGCAGAAAAACCTGCCCCGGCGTTTCGTATGCGAGCGCTTCGACCTGTCCGGATCGCTCCATGGCCTTTTCATAATCTCCCGCCAGAAAGAAAAGCTGCGTTTCCATAAGGCAATGCAATAGGGTTACGGCCGGCGGCCGGTCCGTTTCCTTGATTTCAGGGCAGAATTCCCCGTCGCCTGGGTTGTCTGAAGAAAGGCCCCCCGGGGTTTTCATGCCGCCTTCGATGGCCGAGACGTATCGACCCATAAGGTGCCAGGTGGATTGCATTTCCTGGTACCGGGCGTTTCGGATGAAGCCGCCGAATCTTTCGAGTTCCTCGCGAAGCCGGGAAACGCCGACCCCCGTCACCATTTGATTGATCAGCAGATACATTGCGGCCCGGGCCGCAACAATGATGTTTCCGGATTCGATCCCGTCTTCGTATGCGCTCCGGCAGAGGTCCGCGGCCGTGTTTGCATGGCGAATCCAGTGATTGATGTATATGGCGTAGGTAAGCCGGGTGATACAGGCGATCCCGCGGTTGTCTCCGTGTTCGGTCATGGAAAGCGCAAGGTGTCCGAAATGGTGACCGGGAACGACCTGCCCGCGGGTTCCGGCCAGTATGGCGCCGAATACGCAATAAATAAAAGGGGAATGCCGGCAGTTGCCGTTGTCGATGGTCATCTCCATCATTGTCAGGCCCAGGTAGACCGCCAGGGGGTTGTTGTGCGTCATTGACGCGGCGGTGATTTCGGACAGGATATCCATCATGGTTTCCGTTCGGTCGTCTTCGATATGCCCGAGGGCGGAAAGATCTTCCATCCGCATCGTGCGCAGTTTTCTGCGGAGCTTTCCGGTTTTGAAATAGATGGCTTTCCGGCCCGGGGAAACCGGGATCCGGACGCCAAGCAGCCGAAGGGCCGTGATGCCGCTTTCAACGGCCTCTTTGTATTTTTCCTGGTTGGAAAGTACCCGGACGAGGGCATGGTGAATGTCGATTTGTTCTTTTTCCGTTTTCACGTTTTCCAGCAGAAACCGGTAGCGGCTTTCGGAAAGTGATATTCGCCCGTTGAGGAATTCCGCCTGGGCGCATCCCACGTACACGGAAAGACTCAGGTCGTAGTGTTTGTCCCATGAATCGTCAGGCAACAGGCCAAGGGCGCCGGAGAAACAGGATAACGCCATATCATGGGCGGCCTGGCGCATGGCTTTTGCCCCGGCCCTGGCGTTGAGGCGGGCGAGCATGAGTTTTTCATCCGGGTCATGAATCATACTTTTGGCAAGATTGAAATGGCCGACGATGTCGAACAGGTTGTCATCGAGTTGCTCCACGGGGGTCCGGGCAAGCATGAGCAGCCCGATACGCAGGTGGATTCGTATTTTTTCCCGTGCGGAGAACATGCCGTAGGCGGCTTCCTGGACCCGATCGTGCACAAAGGAAAACGTGATCAGCGGGATTTGGGCGACGGATTGCGTTTTGGAGCGTTTTTCGTCCTTGTTTTTTACGGCCAGTGCCTGAATCAGTTGTACTTCGTTGTCGCGTGCGGACTCGATCAGTTCCTCGCGAAGGGCCTGCCAAAGAAGGGCCAGGGTGTCGTTGAAGTTTTCATGGCTGATCAGGCATAGGGTTTTAAGGTCAAAGCGGCTTCCGATGCAGGCGGCCAGCATCAATAGCCGGGCCACGTCCGGAGGAAGGATGTAGATTTTTCGGATCATCAAATCGACGACATTATCGGTGACGGAGGTTTTCCGGATTGCCCGGATGCTCCATTGCCACCGCCCGTTTGTGCGGTCATGGTAGATGGCGCCTTCCCGGTGAAAGGTTTTTAAAAATTCCTTGGTGAAATAGGGGTTTCCCCCTGTTTTGGAGCAGATTTTTTCGGATAAAACGATGACCTCGTTGCTGTCGGCCTCCAGCGTGTCGGCAATCATTCGGTTTGCCGCTGCCGGGGAAAGCGGTTCCAGGTGGACCCGGATGATGTGGGTCTGGGGTTGCTCGATTTTTTCGAGGGTGGCAGTGAGGTGTTTGAGGTCTTCGATGCTGTTGTCCCGAAAAGCGCCAACCACCATCATAAACGGGGTCTTCATGTCGTCGAAGGCGACTTTGAGAAGTTCCAGTGTCGCCCGGTCTGCCCACTGCAGGTCGTCGAGAAAGATAACCAGGGGATGCTCCCGGTCGGCAAATGCACGGATGAAATTCAGAAAAACCGACTGGAACCGGTTTCTGGCCTCCACCGGAGGCAGTGTTTCCACGGACGGCTGTTTTCCGATGATAATCTCCAGGTCCTGCATGCACTCGATCATAAGCTGCCCGTTGGGCCCTACGGCCCGGAGAACCCGGTTTTTCCAGCGATTGATGCTCTGGCGGTTTTCGCCGAGGATTTTTTCAATAAGGCCTGAGAAGGCTTGGAAAATCGTTTCATAGGATCGATTACGCTTGTACTGATCGAATTTGGCTGAGACGAAACAGGCGCTTTCCCGATGGATCATTTTTCGGAAGTGATGGATCAAACAGGTCTTGCCGACCCCTGAGGGCCCCGAAACCAGAAGCATTTCAGTTTCGCCGGCGGCAACCCGTTCATAGGAACGCAGGAGCTTGTCGGTCTCCTCCTCGCGTTCGTAGAGTTGGTCCGTTATCGAAAGGGTTTCTGAGAAATCGAGCAGGCCGGGCGCAAAGGCGTCGAGGTTTTCTTTTTTGGTCATCCGGTCGATGCAGAAATGCAAATCGGATACCAGGCCGTTGGCGTTCTGGTATCGGTCCTCCGGGTTTTTGGACAAAAGCCTTTCCACGATCCGGGATACGGCTGCCGGGAGTTCCGGGCGTATTTCGTGGAGCGGGACGGGGGAACCGGCGATGTGGGCATGTACGATTTCGATGCTGTCCTCCCCGGTAAAGGGCAGTTTTCCGCTCAGCATGCGGTAAAGCGTTACCCCGAAGGAGTACATGTCCGTCCGGTAGTCGACCTGGCGGTTCACGCGCCGGGTCTGTTCCGGGGAAATATAGGGCAGTGCGCCCTCGGGCAGTTCCGGGTCCTTTACCGGGAAACCCTTTCCGGTAAAGATTTTCGACCGGTTGAAATCGATGATTTGAATACCTCGGCTGCGAGGGTTCAAAACGATGTTGGACGGGTTGATATCGTTATGGATGATCCCGGCGGCGTGGATCGTTGCTAAGGTAGTCGCGATGGCGGCGGCGACCCGGAGGGTATCGGTCACGGGTAATTTTTCATAACCCGGGATTTTGTCCAGGGAACTGCCGCCGAAATCCTCAAGGATCAGTACAGGGTTGTTGTCCGGCCGATCGAATGCGATCACCGCGGGAATGCGCTTGTCGTCGAGCCTGCGGAGAATGTTGTATTCCCTTTCGAGGCGAGCGAGGGCCGTGCTGGTATGGTTGAGCGGGTTGATGCACTTGATGATTACCGGGCGTCCGTCGGATATCCTGACCCCGCGGAACACGAGGGTGCGGTGCGTATCGTGAAGCTTGCCGGATATGGTGTAGCCGGGTATGGATATCATCTGGACGCTCCGTTTTTACGGGCCGGATTGTTCGGGTGGTCGACGGACGGATGGGAAAAAAATCAGTATCCCATCTCCTCGTTGACGATAATCACGGTGATGTCGGTCATCATAGGCTTTCTGTGCACGATGGTCGTAATCCGGCAGATGCGCTGGGGGCTCTGGCAGTCGGTGCATATGCCGTCACGGGCGCACGGGGTGTCCATATTGAGGCTTTTTGCCCGCATGGGGGCGGCGATGTTCCGGATCCTGGTCAGCGCCCCCGCAAGATCGGGGGCCACCTTGTTGATGCCCGCGACGATGATGACCTGCGGACATCCGAAGGTCATTGCAGCGGTCCGGTTACCGGCCCCGTCCACGTTGACGATTTCTCCCGTTGCCGCAATGGCGTTTGCGCTGCACAAAAAGCAGTCGGATCGCCCCTGTTTCAGGCGAAGTTCCATGTCGGAGGCGTCCGTCGGCGGGTTCCAGTGATCGTAGACGGTTTTACCCTCTTTTTCAAGGGCTTCCGGCAATCCAAGCCGCCGGGTCGTCGACGATCCGCCGAATCCCACCCTGGCGCATTGATGCGTCAAATCGAGTACAAGATCGGCGGCTTCTTCGGCCGTTGCCGCAAAATGCGCCTGGAAGCCGTTTTTTTTCAGGTTGACTACCGCCCTGTGACCGGTTTGTTCATTGAGCCATCTTCGGCAACTGGATTCTTCCATGAATCGATCTTCCTTCCTGTTATTTTTTTTTGGGTTCAATATGATGCCCCCCGTAAAGAGTCTCGATCTGACGGTTTTGTAAAAAAGTTCAAGATCAAGGCTTGTTCGATTTCGAAAAATGCAGCGTGTTTAGTGTACGTGAAATTCTGAGAAATCGCGTGCGTGTGCTGATATTGGATTTTTTACGAAGTCGTCAGTATATCCGAGCCCGCAGAAAAAATATAGTATAAAATTATACTGTTGGACTGGTAATATTTGACGCGGGGCGTAAAGTCGGCTATGATTCCGGCGGCACTGATGCTTCAATAATTTGTATTTTCAAACGGATTCGGCCAGGGCCGGGGGAAGGGGAAAAGGCCATGAGTATCGACGGCGACCGGTATGCAATTCTGACCGGTGATCTCAAGACGGACGATCAATCGGATACCCGTGGAATCGGGGATCGGATCAGGGCGATCCGGGAGGAAAAGGGTTTTTCCCACGAGCAGATGGCCAACCTGACCGGATTTGACGTGGATTTACTCTCCCGCATAGAAAAAGGGGACCTCAAGCCCCCCATCGGGGTACTTGTAAAGCTCTCAAGGGCTCTTGACTCGGCTTTCTCAAGGCTTTTGTCCGGCGTGGGCAACCGGTTTTACTCCATTACCCGCAAGGACGAGCGAAAGCTGGTATCCCGGTCCACCTCGCCGAAGGGGAAAAAGCTCTACACCTACCAGAGCCTTGCACCGGAAGTGCAGGGACGGCACATGGAATCGTTGATCGTCACCCTGGAGGAAAATCCCTTTCAGGAAATGTCGGTCCACGATGGGGAGGAGTTCATTTTTGTCCTGGAAAAGGACGTGCTGGTCCGTATAGGAGAGGATCTTTTCGAACTGGGCCCCGGCGATTCGGTCTACTACCTGTCGACAATGCCCCACATGATCGCGGCCAGAAAAGATCAT
Source organism: Desulfobacterales bacterium (assembly GCA_007134875.1). Taxonomy (GTDB): domain Bacteria; phylum Desulfobacterota; class Desulfobacteria; order Desulfobacterales; family Desulfosalsimonadaceae; genus B1SED10-16. The sequence continues at coordinate 4,313 of SLJY01000053.1, read as the reverse complement.
GCCGTGATTCTTGCCGTCATCTATTCGGGGGAGGCATCCGGCGGCGGCGGTTCATAGCGCTATTGGTCCGCCGGCACACCGGCTTTTTCGTAGCGCTCCCATTTTTCGTCCACTTCCTGCTGTACCGCCTCGATGTGCGCATCCGAAAGCATCTTGAACCGGGCCTGGGTTTTGAAGTAATCGGCCACGGGGGGGCGTTTTTTGCCTATCATTCTGGCTGATTTGCCCGTGAGGCAAAACCGGCCACGTTCGATTTCATAGAGATCGAAGAGCCCGGTTTCCACGGCAAGGCGTCCGATTTTGACGCTCAGGTTGGCGGGGAATCCCCATCCGGCCGGACACGGCGTGTGGATGTGGAAGTATCGCGGTCCGGAAAATGTTTTGGCCTTGACCGTCTTGTCATACAGGTCGATGGGATAGGATGCCGACGCCGTGGCGATGTAATCGAGACCGTGGGCGGCCATGATGGCAGGGACATCCTTGCTTTTCTGGGGTTTCCCGGAAACGGGGGTCGTTGTGGTCAAAACGTGCCGGGGGGTGGTTCCGGAGCGCTGCACCCCGGTGTTCATGTAGGCCTCGTTGTCGTAGCAGAAAAAGATGAAGTCCTCCCCCCGCTCACAGGCGCCGGAAAGCGCCTGCAGGCCGATATCGGCGGTCCCTCCGTCGCCCGCCCATGCGGCCACGGTCGTGTGTTTCCGGCCCTGTGCGCGGAGCGCGCCGAGTACGCCGGTTGCAGCGGCCGCGGTGGATGCGAAGGTGACGTTGAGGCACGGAAGCTGGGTCGCAGCAATGGGGTAGAGTCCCTGGAGAACCGTCAGGCAGCTCGGCGGGACCACGAGAATGGTGTCCCGGCCCAACGCTTTCAGGGCGGTCCGGTATATGATGGAAAGACCGCAGCCGGAGCAGGCCCGGTTTCCGGGGTGGACGAATTCTTCTTCTGTCAGGTTGAGGACGGTGGTTTTGGTGGTCATGCGTATATCCGGTATCTATGTTGAAAAAAGTTGTAAAAATATTGCGGTTCACATTTTCAGGCCGATCCACTCCGAGGCATCTGCGCTTTCGGAGCCGGGGTGACACGAATCCCTGAGGGCTCCGGCCAACTCGGTCGTTTTGATTTCCCGGCCGCCCAATCCCAGGATGTAGTTTTTCACGAAGGGACGATCCGAACAGCCGTACAGGGCGGCCTTGATGTCCGCGAACATGGCGCCCTGGTACCCGTAGCTGAGCGCCTTTTCAAACACGATCAACCCTTTTTTGCCTGAAAAGGCTTCGGCAACGGCCTTGTCCGGAAACGGCCGATAGACCCTCAGGCCGGCAACCCCCACGGAAACCCCCTCCTCCCGGAGTTTGTCGATGACATCCCGCAGATGGTAGGAAAGCGATCCCATGCAGATGGCCACGTATTGGGCATCGTCTGTCCGGTAGGGCTCGATGAACGGGTCTCCGCCCCTTCCGAAAACCGTTTCGAAGCGTTTTTCGATGTCTTCGAGTATGCCCAGGCTCTTTCGCATATCGGTATGTAGGTTGTGACGGATTTCCATGTAACCGGGAGCGGTTTCGTTTCTGATGTCGGGCCGGATATCGGGTAGCGTCACGGTATTGAGGTTTTTGGGGCACAACGGGTCCAGTGCGTACTGCGGCGAAAAATCCGGAAGAAACGTTCGTACCTGCTCCGGATCCGGCAGCTCGAAAGGCATGTAGGTGTGTGACAGGATGTATCCGTCGTAGCAGACCATCACGGGAATGCTCACGGTTTCGGCCAGTGCGAACGCCTTGATCACCGAGTCGACGATCTGCTGGTGGTCGCAGGCATAGAGCTGTATCCACCCGGTGTCCCGCTGGGAGACGGCGTCCTGGTGATCGTTCCAGACCGTCCAGGGCGCGCCGATCCCCCGGTTGACAACGCACATGACGATGGGAAGGCGCGCTCCCGCCGCCCAATTGAGCTGTTCGGTCATGTAGAGCAGACCGTTGGCGCTGGTGGCGGTAAACGTCCGGGAACCGGTGCTGGAGGCGGCGATGCAGACCGCAAGGGCGCTGTGCTCGCTTTCGACCGGGATGTACTGGGCTTTCATTTCGCCCGCGTCCACCAGTTCGGAGAGTTTTTCCGTGAGCGGCGTCTGCGGGGTTATGGGGTATGCGGCGATCACCGCGGCCTCAGCCAGCTGGACGCCCAGGGCGGCTGCCACGTTGCCGGATTCTATGATATGCATCTGCCTTATTGATCCCCTTGCATGATTATAATGGTTTCTTCCACCATGGTTATGGCTCCTGCCGGGCACTCCTCCGCGCAGATGCCGCAGCCTTTGCAGTATTCGTAATCGATTTCCGGACGGATGGACTTGGTTATGACGCCGTCCGGGCAGTACAGCCAGCATAAAAAACATGCGTCTTTGTTCTTCTTGGCGGGGGTGCATTTTTCCAGGTCGATCACCGGGCGCAGCACCCGCCACGACCCGGTTCGCCCCCCGTCTCCGGGCCCGGGTTCGCTGTGGGATTTTTTCAGGGCAAATCCGTTTTTGTCGTTCATTTAAACGTCTCCAACACGGGTATGTTCGTATGTGGTTCTTGCCACATCAGCGTTTTTCCTTCCGTTTTTTCCGGCAAATTCCGCTTCGATGGCTTCGCAGAGGCTGTCGATGGTCATAAGACCGGCGGCTTTTCCGAAGGCCCCGATGATGCCGGTGTTGACGATGCCGGGCGGCAGGCCGCCGGTAAGGGCGATATTGGTGACATCGGCCGTTGCAACCCGCATCCCGGGAAAAGAATAGGCCTCCGGCGCTTTTGGCGAATTGATGACGATCAGCCCGCCGGGCTTGAGACCGGCGGCCACGTCGACCTCTTCTATCAGAAGATGGTCGAGTACGATCACCATGTCCGGTTCGGTAATGGGTGATAGGTCGTATATCTTGGTGCCTGCGAACTTGAGGGATGTGAAAACCGGCGCCCCCCGTCTTTCTGTACCGAAGGTCGGGGCCATGACCACGCCGCTGTAGCCGGTCCGGAACGCCGCTTCGGCCACGATCTTCGCCGCGGTGATGGCACCCTGTCCGCCGCGGCCGTGCCACCTGGTTTCTATAATGTCGTATCTCATGATATATCTGTTTTTTCAGTTTGTTGTATAACTTTTCGCAGCCTGCGGAAAACCGGTCGAAAGTGCCGATTTTCCGACCGGGCGGCTACCCCGATCCAAAAAGATCATAATTTAAAACAACCTTCACGTTAAAGTAAATTGTTTTTTTGCAAAACAGGGAGACTTTTTTCCCTTTGCGGCTCAACCGGTATCATCGGTTCTGATCGCAGGCGTTAAAATAGGGGATCAGTGCCCGGATGATCCGGTTTTGTATCAGAAGGGAAGCGTTGGCGGGGAGAATGCCTGCGGCAGCGTCTTCAAAGGACTCCGGCAGATACTGGCTTACCAGGCAAAGCGGAGGCGGGGTTTCCAGGTTGGCTTTCAGGGTTTTCAGGGCAGCTTGCACGTCCGGATTTTTCCAGTAGTAGCGAACACGGTCCGTAAACCCGTAGAGCCTGTGAATTCGGGCATTATCGCCGTCCGGCGATATGTGGGATTGCCAGTGTTCGGGAAAGGCCGTCATCGTCCGGTCGATGACATCCATGATGCCCGATGGGCGAGCCCTTTTTTTTCCGGCAAGCAGCTCCTCCTCGATGCGGGCCAGCCCGAACACCGCCTCCCGGAATGCAAAACTCAGCACCGGACCGGTTTTGAGCAGTGCGAAGTGGTCCGAGACCAGTCCGGAAAGCGACGATTCCGTCTGGAAATCCGTTGAATGAATCTCGTAGGTCATCTTCCCAGGCAAATTTCGGTGATGATCCGAGAGCCGGGAAGCCCGTTCGGAATCGTATTGAACAAAGCCGTCCGGCCCGAAATCGATGCCCGGTTGAACCACGATGGCCGCCACCCGGTCCCATGCGTCTTCGAGTCCCTCCTGGTGAAACATTTTCCGGCAGATATTCAGAAATCCTTCGATTTCTTCTGCTTTGGTCACCGGTACGGCCCCGGGATCAGACAGCGATCCACCGGGGGTGGGGGCTTCCGCGCCGATGACGTACAGGGGAAGACCGGTTGACCGTTGCGCTTTGGACCGGGCGGTTTCTGCGGCCCGGCAGAGCATTATGCTTCGTCGGGCGGATGTCTCCGGATCCAGGAATGCCGTACCACCCGGCTCGTCGCCTAACGGCATGCCGCAGTCGATGTGGATTTTTCCATATCCCGCCCGAACGCAGTCTTCCACCAGTGTTTTTGCTTTTTCCATGGCGGACTTCGCGGGCTCCCGGCGCCAGGGATAGGGGCC